>NZ_LZEJ01000007.1:0-96494 GCF_001704375.1 Alishewanella sp. HH-ZS
TCATATTATTCTCCGGTACCGGTCGGAGGTCTGAGCTCTTACCGGTACCGGAGTGCTGTGGAGTGCTGTGGATAAATTAGCTGAGGGCGAGGTAGAGGGTGCGGCTGCTTAACAGCAGGGTGATAGCCAGCACGCTAAAACCGAGCAGATTTTGCCGTTTGGTATTGCGATAATGCCCCAGGGCTTTGGAATTGACTGCGACTAACAGACAAAGCGTAATGATCGGTAATAAAATGCCATTGGCGACCTGGGCAAACCAGATCACGCTTAGAGGTTTCAGCTCCATGCTGGATACCGTAATACCTATTAGCATCACCAGCAGCCAGGTCAGGCGAAACTGCTGCGGATTCAGTGCCAATAAACCTTGCAACGCATAGGCCGCCGCCAGTGGTGCCGTTAGCGCCGAAGATAAACCGGCCGCCAGTAAGCCCAGCGCCATCAGATAGCGCGCACTGGCACCAAACAGTGGTTCCAGCGACAGTGCCAGCTCACCGGCGTTACTAAGCGTCAGCCCTTTGCCAAAAAATGCGCTAGCCGCCGTCGAGACTATTGCCAAAGTAATTAGGCCACCCAGCGGAATAGCGTTACGCAGATCGGCGGCAGACTCCGCCAGCGCCTGGGATTTGTCGGTAGTTTGCCATTTACGGGCCGCACTGGCGGCATGTAAAAACAGCGAGTAGGGCACAACGGTAGTACCAATCAGTGCAATCACCGTTAACGTTGCGCCCTCCGGTAGTTGCGGTACTAAAAGTCCGCGCAGTATGGCCGACCATGCCGGTTGGGTTAGCAGCATGCTGCTGATAAAGGCCAGACTCATTAATAGCACCAGGCCAATTAACCAGCGCTCAATTAACTGATAGCGGCCTTGCCATAGGATCGCCGCAGCGATGGCGCCTAATAGCAAAGCCCAGGGGTTCAGCTTGCTCTGCTCTGTCAGCGCAAGTCGCCAGGCGGTATCCCCCCAAATGGCTTCAGCACCCAGGCTGGCACCAGTCAGATTACCGCCCTGATAGGCACTGTTACCCAGCACAATAGCGGCAATAACCAGCAGATAAAGTAAGGCCCGCAGCAGCGGATGCTGCAGTTGCTGGCGCAAATTCTCACCCAGCCCCCGACCGGTTACGATGCCTAATCGTGCCGCCATCTCCTGCAAAATCAGCGTTGCCAACACCGAAAACAGCAAGGCCCACAGCAAAGCATAACCAAAGTTAGCACCGGCCAGTGATGCAGTAACCACGGTACCAGGCCCAATAAAAGCAGCGGAAACCAGGGTGGCGGGGCCAAAGCGGGGGATAAAGCGCATAACTCAATCCAGAGATAATTAGTTGCTTATCATAACCTCAGAATGAAAGGCAAAAGCAATAGTTGAGTTTTTGGTGTGAATAACTGATCACCTGAAAACGACATTCACTAAAATACAGATGTTGCTTTTTATCCTGTCAAATCGCCAGTTGGCAGGATTTTGCTGCTGACGCCTTGCTGCCTGTGCTAGGGTAAGCACTGCAAAATAACCAGAATAAGTGCTTGCTATGAAAAGATTTCAATACTCTGTTAGCCGTGTCGCCCTGGCACTGGCACTCTCGGTAACCCTTGTTTCCTGTAGTCAGCTTGGAACGACAACTAAAACGGCGCAGTTGCAGCCAAGCGCCGTGACTATTGCGGCCAGTAGCGCCGATGTAACTCATCTTAAACCGTTAAGCCTGAGCGATATTATGCAGTTTCGCGAGATCAAAGAGCGTGCGGTTAGCGGTAATCAGCAGTGGCTGCTTTATACGGCTGAGCCGGATTTTGGCGACAGCACCGGCTATGTGCGCCATTTACTCAGCGAGCGCGAGTTTAGTGTTGAGCGCGCAGATCGTGGCCAGCTCAATCAAAGCGGCAGTTTTGCGCTGTTTCGCCAGCAGGCGCCGCTGTTAGCGCGTGAACAAGCTAAAAACGATAAGGCTAAACGTGATGCCCTAGCGCAGAACGCGGTATTAGTTAATACCACGACTGGCGAGCAGCGGGTATTTACCAATATCGAACGCTTTAGCTTTACCGGTGCCGGTAACTATGCCCTGTTACTGGCACGCAAAGCCGATAGCAAAGACAGTAGCCAATTGCTCCAACTGCTGGATTTACAAAGCGATACGGTGAGCGATTTAGGGCAGGTGACAGAGTTTGCTACCGCCAAAGACTCGGACTTAATCGCCCTGGTCGTTGAGCAAGCAGGCGTTGAGCAAGCCGCCACTAAGCAAACCACAACAGACAAAGCGGCAAAAAACACCAAACCAAGCCAGCAGGTGTTAGTTTATTTCCCTGCCGAGCAGCGCAGCCTGACACTTACTGAAGCTAACGCCGACATCAAACAGCAATTGCGTTTTAGCCCGGATGGCCAGCAACTGGTATTTTTTAGCGCCGCTAAAGCCGAAAAAGGCCAGGAGAGTGCGCAGCAACTTTGGCATTGGTCGGCTAAAACTTTAACAAGCAGCAATCAAAACCCGGCCCGGCCATTAGCTGTAGCACAAGATGGCTGGCTGTTAAGTGATAAGCAGGCACCGGAGTGGCGTGAGGATAGCCGGGCGGTACTGTTAGGTTTTCGGCCGCTCGTCGCGCCGGCAGAAGCTGCGGCGGCACTGGAAACGGACGAGCAACTGTTTGATTTAGCCCGCCTGGCCGCTGGGCGAAAACTGCAGGTGTGGCATGGTCAGGATCCGCGGATTATCCCGCAGCAAAAAGCGGAGTATCAGCAAGCACAGCGCCGCACCGCTCCGGCTTTGTTCTGGTTGGATAATAGCAGTGTGGATAACAGTAGCCTGGCAAGCAGCGCCACACCACGACTGGTAGCGCTAAGTGCCGATATCGAAGATCGGCTGTACCCGTCGCAAAACCCGCAGGCGGCGCTGCTCAGCAATGGCCGTCCTTATCTGCAGCAACTGACCTGGCAGGGCCGGTTACATGATATCTGGCATGTTAATTTGCATACCGGACAGCGGCAGCAGGTCTTTGCCGGCAACCCATCTTACGAGCGTGCGCACCTCTCACCCTCTGGCCGTTATGCGCTGTATCAGCAGCAGGGCAAACTCTGGTTATTCGATAGCAGCGATGGCAGCAAACGTCAGTTGGCAGCGGATATCAAGGTATCCTGGGTTGATGAAATGCACGATCGGCCCGAGCCTGCCGCAGCTTACGGCGTAGCCGGCTGGCTAGCCGATGAGTCGGCGGTACTGGTTTATGATCGCTTTGATATCTGGCAACTGGGCCTGAATGGCGACAACCGTAATCTGACGGTAAATGGCCGCGACACGCACTGGCGTTACCGCTTTGAACAAACCGATGCCAAAGCGCAGGCGATTGCCGTGAATAGCAAGCTGCTATTACGCGGTTTTAACGAGCAGAGCAAACAGAGCGGCTTTTATCAGCTGAATTTGGCAACGGGTGAACGACAAACCCTGATCAGCGGCAATAAGC
The DNA here is from genome assembly GCF_001704375.1 of Alishewanella sp. HH-ZS. Classification (NCBI taxonomy): domain Bacteria; kingdom Pseudomonadati; phylum Pseudomonadota; class Gammaproteobacteria; order Alteromonadales; family Alteromonadaceae; genus Alishewanella; species Alishewanella sp. HH-ZS. The sequence continues at coordinate 3,451 of NZ_LZEJ01000007.1, forward strand.
GCTACGATTTTGTTGAAGCGCTGGAACAGCAGAATGCCTACCTGTTTACCGAGCAGAGCTTTCGCCAGTTTCCGGATCTTAAACTGGCGAAGCCTGATTTTAGCGAGCCAACGCAGCTAACTAATGTTAATCCGCAGCAGCGCCATTTCGTCTGGGGCGACAGCCATCTGATTGACTGGTTTACCGCCGATGGCGAGCGGCTGCAAGGCGTGGTATTAACACCGGATGGGTATGACCCAGCTAAGCGCTATCCGGTGCTGGTGTATTACTACGAGCAATTCTCTGACCGTTTGTTTAGCTATAACCAGATGCGGGTTAATCACCGGCCGAACTTCCCGTTTTATTTAGGTCAGGATTATGTGGTGTTTTTACCGGATATCCGTTTCCGCGAAGGCGCGCCCGGGCCAAGCGCCACAGAGTCCTTACTGCCGGCGCTTGACCGTTTAATTGAACTGGGGATTGCCGATCCTAAGGCCATTGGTTTGCATGGCCATAGCTGGTCTGGTTATCAAACGGCTTTTGTGATCACCGAAACCGATCGTTTTGCCGCTGCTGTCGCTGGCGCGCCGGTAGCGAATATGACCAGTGCCTATAGCGGTATTCGCTGGCAAACCGGCCTGGCGCGACAGTTCCAGTATGAAACCGGCCAAAGCCGAATTGGCGAGTCGATGTTCGACAATCTCAAACCTTATATTGATAATTCCCCGGTGTTTTTTGCCGATAGAATTAACACGCCGCTATTGATCCAATTTGGTGATAAAGACGGTGCTGTGCCTTGGGAGCAGGGGATTGAGCTGTATTTAGCATTGCGCCGCTTGGATAAAGATGTGGTAATGCTGCAATACGAGGGCGAAGATCACCATCTGGCGGACTTTGCCAACAAGGTGGATTACAGCATGAAAATGCTGGAGTTTTTTAATCACTACCTAAAAGGCGAACCGGCACCACTGTGGTGGCAGCAAGGGCAGCCGTATAAGCGCAATGACTAAGCGTTAACTCGCTACAGACTGTCTGCAGTATCGCCGCAGACAGTCTGTAACGTGATCGGATTGCGTTTACTACAGTAACTGCGGATTGCGCTGCCAGATACTAAAAGTGAGCAAGGTCGCAAAACTTACCCAGAGTAAATAAGGAAGCAGCAGCCAGCAGGCCAAACGACTATGTTTATAAAAGCTTCGCATTGTGGCGATAATCGCCAGCCATAACAGAATAATTTCTAAAAACGCTACCGCACCCAGATACCAGGCAAAAAACAACCAGCTCCAGAGTGCATTCAGGCCAAGCTGCAACATATAAAGCTGTAGCGAGCGGCTGGTGCTGTGCAATGCAGCGCTGCGCCATACCAGCCAGGCAGCAACCGCCATCATGCCGTATAGCGAGGTCCAAACCGGGCCAAACAGCCAGCCCGGCGGTGCCCAGGCTGGCAAGCTAAGTTCCCGGTAGAACTGCGGCGCATTTAACGAGCCAATACTGCCAACCGCCGCAGCGCAAAAGGTTACAACTATAATCAACAGCAGCGCCAATCCCTGTTGGCGCTTGGTGTAAACCGAAACAGGCATGCTGCTTTCCTTAAATCGTTTATTGGCGTTAGATACGGCGGTGGTTAATAGCAGATCATTTAATCTTTATTTTCAATATTTATACAATAAGCTTTGACATCCCGATTTAAACCTATACACTGGCATTGCTTAATTAGTTTGTTCATTATTTATGCAAACCTTGAATGTTACTGCCGTTTAGTACCCTTTCCTGTATTCATAAGTTTAAACATCTCTTGCAGCACTATCGCCTCATCGCAGGCAACTTTAATTAATTGATACAGGTAGCTCTTATGTCTACTCCAACTACCGGCACCGTAAAATGGTTTAACGAAGCTAAAGGCTTTGGTTTTATTGAACAAGCGTCAGGCCCTGACGTTTTTGCGCATTTCAGCGAAATTTTAAGCAGCGGTTTTAAATCACTGCAAGAAGGCCAACGGGTGCAATTTACCGTAACGGCCGGCCAAAAAGGCCCACAAGCATCAAAAATTTCTGTGATGTAAGGCTTAACCGCCTGCTCTGAGCCAGTAAGTTTTTTTGGCAAGGAACTACACGACAAAACCACTGTATCGCAGTGGTTTTTTGCTTTCAATCTAAAGTCATTATTAATCGAGGAGCGGACGTTATTCTGGCGGGAATAAGCTAAACTGGTGCAACTTTACCACGGGAGCTTTTACTGATGTCTGAAGCAATGCCTGATTCGCCGCTAACGCAGCCGACTTATTTTATCCCACATGGCGCCGGCCCTTGTTTCTTTATGAACTGGAACCCCGCCAATACCTGGCAGCAGATGGCTGCTTTTTTAAGCGGTATCGAGTCTGATTTACCAGCGCCGCCAAAAGCCATTCTGCTAATTTCGGCACACTGGCAGGATGACGCCTTTGCGCTGACCGCCGCGGCCAAACCCGATCTTATTTTCGACTATTTTGGTTTTCCGGAATCAACTTATCAGCTGACTTATCCGGCTCCCGGCGCACCTGAGCTGGCGGCGGCGATTGCCGAACGGATTAGCACAGCGGGTTTACCCAGTCGGCTGGAGCAAAGCCGCGGTTTTGACCATGGCGTTTTTATCCCGTTAAAACTGATGTTTGCTAAGGCAGAGATCCCGGTAGTGCAGCTGTCACTGCAACGCGGCCTGGATGCCTCAGCGCATCTTCAGCTTGGTACGGTATTGGCGCCGCTGCGCGAGCAGGGCGTACTAATCGTTGGCAGTGGCATGAGCTTTCATAATATGCGGGGCTATGGCGATCCCCGCTATACCGCGCCCTCAGAGATCTTTGATCGCTGGTTAACCGATGCCGTGCAGGCCGAGCCGGCAACACGCTATGCCTTGTTGCAGCAGTGGCAAACGGCGCCCCATGCCATAGATTGCCATCCGCGCGGGGCCGAAGAGCATTTGCTGCCGCTAATGGTTGTTGCCGGAGCCGCCGGCGCGGCAAACGGCCGTAAAGTGTATTCAGAAAATGTGCTGCGCACCCAGTTGTCAGCATTTCGGTTTGGTTAGAATGACGAGCAAAGTTGGCTAGATCACAAGCAGGCAACGACAGTGTTGAAACGTTGCATCATTTAGTACTTTTGCCATGACTTGTTGTAGTTTGCAGGTTAGAGTTTGTTTCAGTAGCTGCTTCGGGAAGACGAGGGGACCTCAGACAGGGCTTCGTAGTTAGAGTGTACCAGCAGTAAAAACAAAAACAGCACCATAAGGTGCTGTTTTTGTTAGGAATTTGGTGCGTCCTAGTGGACTCGAACCACCGACCCCCACCATGTCAAGGTGGTGCTCTAACCAGCTGAGCTAAGGACGCAAATGTTGTCGCTGACAACGGGCGCTATGTTATTGCGCGCCTTGCACTTTGGCAAGTGTTTTTAAGTTCCGGCGTTGTGTTTGCCTGAAAATTAGCCGGTCAGTCCTACCGGACACAGTTGGTTCAGTTGTTGGTACCAGCCAACGTGCTGTAGTAGCTGTTGTTGCAGTTCTGTGGCCGGTTGCTGATAGCGCTGCTGCAATACTGGTAGCAGGGCGCTGCCCTGGTAAAGCTCGGCGATTAATGGCCAGCTTTGTTGCTGATAGCGGTTAAGCTCAGCCAGGTACGCCTGTACCTCGCCGATAAAGTATTTACGAAATACCGTGGTTAAAATGGTGAGTTGTTCGCTTTGGCCGCGTGGGCACAGGCTGGCGGGTGCCAGGCTAAGTAGCGGCGGGTTAACCGCATTAAACCAGCTATTGGCGTAGCGCAGACTAAACTGCAGCTGCGGGAAGAAGTCGGAGCGGTACAAGCTGGCCAGCGCGGCTTCGGGATCGATGCGGCTGGCGCTATACCAATCTTCGCGGGCGATAGCTTGTTTTAGCTCCAGTAATTGCTGCAGTGCGCCCAGGCTGGCGGTAAAACCGTTGTCGCTACCCGGTATCAGTGCCTTGTTGCTACCGAGCCAGGTTTTACGCAAGGTATCATCGGTTTGCAGCATATTGCTCAGGGCAATCCCGATAGTTTGTTGTTTTTGCTGGTAAACCTGCGTCAGTTGGCTTTTTAGCGGCTCGTCCCATGCTTCAGTCAGGCAAAGCTCAAGCGTGGCCAGAAAGCGCAGTTCATAATGCAGGCGTTTGCTGGCAGTAAAAACTTTACCCAGGCTGCTGTTACGCTCGGCGATTAGCTGATCCAGGCCGCAGCGGCGGGTGGCAAAGGCATCAAGCAGATCAATCCGCAGATCCGGCAAGGGTTGTTGCAGTGCCGACTTGGCCGGTAATGCAGCCGCAGCCGGCAACTGAGGTTTAGTGCTATCCAGCTCCAGCACCCGGTTTAACCGCTGCTGATAGTCGCGCAGCGTTGCCACGCCGGCACTGTCGCTGCAACCGCTTAACAGCAGCGCTAAAACTAAAAGATTAAGCAGCAGTACCTGTTTTAAAAGCATGCTCTATCCTGTTGATCTGTTTGCGCAGCACTATCGCAAGGGCGATAGCGGCACAGGTAAGGCCAATAATAATGCCGGTCCAGAAGCCAAACACACCCATCGGTTTCACCAGCCAGTTGGTTAAACCTAATACGGCACCCAAACCAAAACCGATTGGCCAGTACGAGATTAAGGTAATAAAAAACACCGGCTTGGTAATTTTCATACCGCGTAGCGCGCAGGCCGCAACCACCTGCACCGCATCGGAGAACTGATAAATCGCCGCCAGGATTAACAGCGAACTGGCCAGCGCAATAACTGCCGGATCCGGCGAGTACAATGCCGCAACATAACCTCTGAATAGCAGCGTAAAGATTACCGTCAGCAACGACATCGCTACCGATAACACTATCGCCGTACTAATCGCTTTTTTCAGCGCCATCACATTTTGTTGTCCGACCAAATGGCCTACCCGGATGGTAGTTGCCAGTCCGAGCGACAACGGCAGCATAAAGACAATAGCGCTGTAATTATGCGCAACCTGATGGCCGGCGACCACTATAGGCCCCAGGTGCACTATCACCAGTGGAATACAGGCAAACAGCGTCACTTCAAAAAAGATGGAAAACGCAATCGGGGTGCCGATGCGGATAATTTGCCATTGATCTTTTACGCTTAACCACAGCTTTTCCGGCCAGTGGCGGTAGGGGCGGGTGCTGCGACTGGTGTAGCCATAAACCAACATGGCAACAAACATTGCCAGGAAAACCAGGCTGGTTGCCACACCACAGCCGGCGCCGCCCAATGCCGGCATCCCCAGCTTACCGTAGATAAAAATATAGTTCGCCGGCACGTTAACCAAAATCCCAACAAAGGCAATCCACATGCTGGCTTTGGTATTCCCCAGGCCTTCAAACAGATTGCGCATCACCATATAGCCGGCCGCGGGGAACAAGCCAAAACTCACGTAGAACAAATAATCGATGGTTTTTTCCCGCAGTAGCGGATCCATATTAAGCCGGGCGAGCGGCAGATCGGCGAATAGCATCACCACAAACAGCACTGCCGCCAGCAACATCGCCAGATAAAGCCCCTGCAGCGTAAAATGGCTGATCGGTTTAGTCTGCTGGCTGCCATAATATTGCGCGATAATAGGTGTCAGTGCCAGCAGCAAGCCCTGCATGGTTAGCACCACTGGCAACCATAAACCCGAGGCCACAGCAATAGCGGCCATATCGGTAGCACTGACCCGGCCGGCCATAACGGTATCGACAAAATACATCAGGGTTTGGGTTAGCTGAGCTAATACTATCGGGCCAGACAGTTTTAAAATGGTTCTGGCTTCAAAGCGGGAAAAAGGTAACATGGGCGCAAATGTCGTTTTAAGCGTAAAAATGGGCGACTAATGTACCACAAACAGAGGTGTGAATGTTTACCGGAATAGTACAAACCAAGGCCGAGATCAGCCAAATTCGCGATACAAACGGCATTCGCCGTTTAACGGTACAGGCTGGCGCGGCGCATTTACAGCAATTAACCCGTGGTGCCAGCATTGCCATTAATGGCGTCTGCTTAACTGCTACTGAGTTTGATGCCGCTGCCGGTTGGGTCTGTTTTGATGTGATCGCCGAAAGCCTGCAAAAAACCAATCTTGGCGATCTGGTGGTGGGCAGCTGGGTTAATCTGGAGCGCTCTTTGCGCTTTGGCGATGAGCTGGGCGGCCATATTGTCTCGGGTCATATTCAGGCGACTGCTACGCTTAGCGCCATTCACCGCGACGCGGACAATGTCGGCTTTGAGCTGAGTGTACCAGCCGAGCTGCTGCCTTACATCCAGCCAAAAGGCTTTATTGCGGTGGAAGGTTGCAGTTTAACGGTCGGTGAAGTGACGGCGCAGGGCTTTAGCCTTTATCTGATCCCGGAGACGCTGCAGATCACCAATTTAGGCACTAAGCAAGTTGGCGATAAACTGAATATCGAGTTAGATCAGCAAACAGTAACCATTATCCGCACCGTAGAGCGGCTGTTGGCTGAGCGCTTTGCCAAGCTCTAAAGTTTAGTAATACTGCTCATCATCAGCATCGACAAAAATCTGCACCCGATGTCGTAGTTCATCAATATGCACCCGGATATGCATCGGATTGCAGCAGTTGCTGCAATCCTCGGTGTAATCCTGATCTTCATCGGTGGCTTCGACACTAATATCGGTTGAGTGTCCGCAGAACGGGCATTGGATACTGTGAAATATCGGCTGCATAGTGGCCTCCCACTTAACGTTATCCGCTTATTGGAATAGCTGTTTAACCAGCTCCTGCGCCTGCAATAAATAACTGCCGCGAAATTGATTGGCGTGGTTTAGAACATGGTACAAATTATAGAGATTTTTTCGTTCTTGGTGCCCATCGCTAAGCGGATAAACCGCCTGATAGCTTTGATAAAATGGTGCCGGGAAACGGGCGAATAAGGCGGTAAAGGCAAGATCAGCTTCCCGATCACCAAAATAGCAGGCCGGATCAAATACCACCGGCCCCTCGCTTAAAAAGCCAACATTCCCGCGCCATAGATCGCCATGCAGCAGGCTGGGCTGCGGCTTATGATGGGCGAGAATTTGCCGGCTGTGCTCAACCATTTTATCTATATTCCCCAGACCAAAGCCTTGTTCGGCTAACAGTTGTAGCTGCCAGCCTAAGCGCTGCTCGGAGAAAAAACTGCTCCAGTTACTTTGCCATTGATTGGGCTGCACGGTCAGACCAATAAAGTTATCCCAGTCAAAGCCAAACATTGCCTGATCGTGGCGGGCGTGCAGCGCGGCCAGCTGTTCGCCCAGTTGCTGCCAGCCGAGTTCAGTTTCAATTTGCAGCGGTAGGTATTCCAACACTAAAAAGGCTTTATCCAGCGTCTGACCCACACAAATCACCTGTGGAACCCGGATGGCGCCTTGCTGCGCCAGTTTTTGCAGCGACCATTGTTCATTTTCAAATTGCTCCAGTCGCTCGCGCTGGTTCAGTTTGACAAAAAACTGCCGCCCCTGGCCCTGAATATGCCAGGCCAGATTCACCGAGCCGCCATTAACTGAAGCCTTGTCGGTGATCTGAAAATCGATATCCAGCTCGCTGCTGATTTGCGCTGCAATACTCTGCCACATAGTCACCTTCCTGTTGTCTGCCTATTTTGAGTATGGCTGATTTAGCGCAAATTTCCTTGATCCGACGCATACCGCAGTGTTGGCGTTGCAATATCGCTTTCGCGCCGGATGCGGCTGGCTCTCTGGTCAGAACAGCAGTGAAGTGATACTATGCCGCTGCGTTTTATTGCTTCAGCGCGCGACGTCGTGCAGATGGCTTTTCGTTTAAGCCATTAACTGCCCGGCAAGTGCCTGAATTTTCTCAACCCCACAAGTGACCCTTGGTATGGGCCACCACTGTTAAGGATTTATCATGCCAGTTATTACTCTGCCAGATGGCAGCCAGCGCGCCTTCGAACAAGCTGTTTCCGTATTAGATGTGGCCAAAAATATCGGCCCGGGTTTAGCCAAAGCGACCATCGCCGGTAAGGTCAATGGTGAGCTGGTTGATGCTTGTGAGCTGATTACCCAGGACGCCAACCTAAGTATCGTCACCATCAAAGATCAGGAAGGCCTGGAAATTATGCGCCACTCCTGTGCTCACTTATTAGGCCACGCCATCAAGCAGCTGTGGCCCAATGTGAAGATGGCGATCGGCCCGGTGATTGAAAACGGCTTTTACTATGATGTCGATCTGGAGCAGCCGATCAGCAGCGACGATTTAGCGGCGCTGGAAGCGCGGATGCTAGAGCTGGCGAAAACCGAATACGATGTGGTAAAGCGCAAAGTCAGCTGGCAGGAAGCTTGGGATACCTTTAATGCCCGTGGCGAAAGCTACAAAATGGAAATTCTGGAGCAGAATATCCCGCGTGATAGCCAGCCGGCACTGTATCACCACGAAGAATATACCGATATGTGTCGTGGCCCGCATGTACCCAATATGCGCTTTTGCCAACACTTTAAAATTATGAAAGTGGCCGGCGCCTACTGGCGTGGCGACTCGAAAAACAAAATGCTGCAGCGCATTTACGGCACCGCCTGGGCCGATAAGAAGCAGCTGGCGGCCTATTTAACTCAGTTGGAAGAAGCGGAAAAGCGCGATCACCGTAAAATCGGTAAGGCGCTCGGTTTATTCCACTGGCAGGAAGAAGCGCCGGGAATGGTGTTCTGGCACAACGACGGCTGGACCATCTTCCGTGAGCTGGAAACCTTCGTGCGCGAAAAGCTGGGTCAGTACGAGTACGATGAAGTAAAAGGCCCCTTTATGATGGACCGGGTGCTGTGGGAGAAATCCGGGCACTGGGAAAAGTATGCCGAAAATATGTTTACTACCCAGTCTGAGCACCGTGAGTACGCCATTAAGCCGATGAACTGCCCGGGCCATGTGCAGATCTTTAACCAGGGCTTAAAATCTTACCGTGATTTACCGCTTCGGATGGCGGAGTTTGGTTGCTGTCACCGTAATGAGCCATCAGGTGGCTTACATGGCCTGATGCGGGTGCGCGGTTTTACGCAGGACGATGCCCATATCTTCTGTACCGAAGAGCAGGTGCAGACTGAAGTGACCAAGTGTATCAAGATGGTATTTGATACTTACAGCACCTTTGGCTTTAAAAACATTAAGGTCAAGCTGTCGACCCGGCCAGCCCAGCGTATTGGTTCAGATGAAATCTGGGATCGCGCTGAGCAGGGCCTGATAGATGCCTTAAAAGCCAATGAGATTGCCTACGACCTGCAGCCAGGCGAAGGCGCTTTCTATGGCCCGAAAATCGAATTTACGTTGCACGACTGTTTAAACCGTGCCTGGCAGTGCGGCACTATCCAGCTGGATTTCGCCTTACCAGGCCGTTTAGGTGCCAGCTATGTGGCGGAAAGTGGTGAGCGGCAGGTGCCGGTCATGATCCACCGCGCGATTTTGGGTTCGCTGGAACGTTTTATCGGTATTCTGATTGAAGAATATGCCGGTTTCTTCCCAACCTGGTTAGCGCCAACCCAGGTGGTGGTGATGAATATTACCGATAATCAGGCCGAATATGTGCAACAATTGGTAAAAACTTTCAAATCTCAGGGCATAAGAGCAATAAGTGACTTGAGAAATGAGAAGATAGGCTTTAAAATTCGCGAGCACACGCTTAAGCGCGTCCCGTACCTGGTGGTAGTTGGTGACAAAGAAGTTGAAGCTGGCGATATCGCAGTCAGAACCCGCAAAGCAGAGGATCTGGGTAAGATGTCGGTGGCTGCTTTTGTTGAAAAACTGACCGCTGAAATTAAAAACCGGACCGCGAGCTAAGCAAACAGGAAACTTTTTCGGAGGAACATACTATTAAAGTAGGAAAGAAAACATTACCTTCAAACCGTCCTAACCGGATCAATGAAGAAATTAACGTACCAGAGGTACGCTTAATTGGTGTAGAAGGTGAACAGCTGGGTGTAGTCAGTATTGCTGAAGCCAATCGTCTGGCAGAAGAAAGCGGCGCCGATTTAGTAGAAATCAGCCCGACAGCTGAACCGCCAGTATGTAAGTTGATGGACTACGGTAAGTTCCTGTTCGAAAAAGGTAAAGCTCTGAAAGAGCAAAAGAAGAAGCAAAAACAGATCCAGATTAAGGAAATTAAATTCCGGCCTGGAACTGATGAAGGCGATTACCAGGTAAAACTACGCAACCTGCGTCGCTTCATTGAAGAGGGTGACAAAGCTAAAGTAACGCTGCGCTATCGTGGTCGTGAAATGGCGCATCAGGAAATCGGTATTGAGATGTTGACTCGAATTAAAGAGGATCTGTCTGATATCGCCATCTGCGAATCTTTCCCTTCACGGGTGGAAGGTCGTCAGATGATTATGATGCTGGCCCCAAATAAGAAGTAATAAGTGCCTGCAAGTGTAAGAAGCTGCGGCTTGCCGCAGTTTTTTAACGCCTTATTATTCGTTGTAATTTAACAATGCGAGTTTAAATACTATGCCTAAGATGAAAACCAATAAAGGTGCTGCGAAGCGTTTTAAAAAGACCGCTTCTGGTAGCTTTAAACGTAAGCAATCACACCTTCGCCACATTCTGACGAAGAAGTCTTCTAAGCGTAAGCGTCAGTTAGGTCCAAAAACCTTAGTCGCTAAAGTCGATGTTGCCGGCTTAGTCCGTTGCATGCCGTACGCATAAGTCATTAGGAGACAGAAATGCCAAGAGTTAAACGTGGTGTCACGGCGCACGCGCGCCATAAGAAGGTATTAAAGCAGGCTAAAGGTTACTACGGTGCCCGTAGCCGTGTTTACCGGGTTGCTTTCCAGGCCGTTATCAAAGCCGGCCAATATGCTTACCGTGACCGTCGTCAGCGTAAGCGTCAGTTCCGTCAACTGTGGATCGCGCGTATCAACGCAGCGTCACGGATGAACGGTTTATCTTACAGCCGTTTAATTGCAGGTCTGAAAAAGGCTTCAATTGAAATCGACCGTAAGATCCTGGCCGATATCGCTGTATATGACAAAGCGGCTTTCACTGCTATCGTAGCTAAAGCCAAACAAGCTTTAGTTTAATAGTGTGAAGCATAAAAAAACCACCGCAAGGTGGTTTTTTTATGCTCGTCTGTTGGTATCTGACCCCGAAAAGGTTCGGGGTCAGATACCCAAGGTTCAGTTAACCGCCGGGATCAGCTCCATAATCACCTGGTTATTGCGGAACAACTGCAGCTTATCGGCATTCACTTCAGCGCGATCGGCTTGTTGCAGCTTTTCGGTAAACTGTTGCTCGATAGTGCTGGCATCGGCACAGAATTTACGGGTACTGGCTAACTGCTGTACGGCGAAGGTATTGGCGCGTTGCTGGTAGCTGGCATTAAAGTTGTTGCAACCACTAAAGCCATACAACTTATCTTTTTCAAAAATCAGCCGTACATTCAATGAATGTGGCACATAACGATCGGCAATTTTTTCCGCCCGCCAGACAATACCCTGCAGATTTTTCATCGCGAATTGATTCGGGCAGGTCGCATTTGGCCAGAACTGCTCAAACTTATCGATAAAGAGTGTATCGGTGCCGTGCTGATCCGGCCCCTTACGGCCAACCAGACTGGCAATCACCGCTTTATTATTAAAGCGACTGTCCTGCTGATACAGGCGCATCATTGGCAAATGGTTTTGCGTATTGGCTACCGGTAAGCTTTCGCCGGTCTGACATTTGGTAAAGGTGGCCTGATTATTCTGCAGCAGGTATAAGCCAAGCATTGGTTGGCGGGTATCCAGCTTTTTCAGCGCATCCAGCCGGTTTAACTGATAGGCATCAGAGCGGGTAATAGGGCGGCCCGCCAGATCGGTCATCACTAATTGCCGGTTGGAGCGAAAGTGAAAGGATGGCAGATTAACCTGTTGATTAACCAGATGCAGGGTGCGGCGCTCTAATAACCAGGCACCACTGACCAGTTCCACCTGACCCCGTTCCAGATATTCCTGCCGCGCTTCAAAGCGGCCATCGCGGTACAGGTTAATATGATAGCTGATCCCCGGGCAGTCGGCACAGGGCAGCACACCTTCAAAGGTCATATCACTGTCGATAAAGATATGTTCGAAGTCGGTGGCCAGGGCTTCTGTGGTCGCGCTGTTTGCCACTTCATTCACATCTTCTACCTCTGCCGGCAGCGGAATCGCTGGCGTCGCCGGCTTAGTGGGGGCCGACAGCGTGGTGGGCTGATCAGCGCCAAAATGGGGAAGCTGACTACAGCCGGCTAGCAGCACAGCACTGGCAATAACGAGTTTTTTCATAATGACTCTTCGCTAAAAAATTCGGCGTATTATAACGCACCCCAAAGCGGGTTGTCTGGCTATTTTACCGCAGCAAACTGCTGTAGCACAGCCCTGACCTGCAGCGCGGTTGGCGCCGGTTGCTCCTGCATAAAACAATGGCCGCCAGGTACCTGGATCGTCTGCACCGCAGCATTCAGCTGGCGCCACTTCGCCAGCGCTTTGACCACAAAAGGAAAGGTCTGTTCACCGTAAATTACAGTGATAGGTTTCGCCGCTTTACGCAGCGCCGGCCATAATCCTTTTGGGTAGGAGCTGAAGATCTCTGCCTCGCGCTCGGGCAAACACTTTAATTGCAGTTCACCATTGCTGGCGCTAAGCGCGTTATCGACATAGGCTGCCAGAGCCTCCGGGTGCCAGCTTTGAAATAAACTGCGACTTTGCAGGTACTGCAAAGCGCTGGGACGATCCGGCCATTGCCGGCGCCGGCGCAGTGCAGCCTTGGCCAAAGGGTTCTTTTTAAACAGCCGCACGCCTTCCAGAGTGCGGGCCAGTAGAATCATCGACGGCGGAAATAGCACCGGATCGAGTAATACCAACCCCTGAAACAGCCCCGGATGCTCAGCATGCATTAAGGCAGTCAGCACGCCACCAAAGCTGTGTCCAACGCCATAAACCGGCACCTCAGCATATTGGGCGCGATGGGCATTAAAGGCCTGAGCCGCCAGCTCGGCGGCGATATTCCAACCTAAAAAAGGGCCGCCATGGTCACTGTCGCCGTGGCCCTGAGCGTCAGAGAGGAATAAATCGTAGTCGGCAGCCAGCTCAGCTAACAGCGGTTGATAGCTGCGGGCACAAAAGCCATTACCGTGCAAAAAATGCAGCAGCGGCTTACCGCTAACCGGCGTCTGCCAGCCGCGTAGTGTAAAACCGTAATGGGTATGAAAAGACCAGGGAATTAACTGCATGATCAACCTTTATTTTAATCAGCCTTTATTTGGTGCCAAAGAGTTTATCGCCGGCATCCCCCAGGCCTGGCAAGATATAGCCATGCTCGTTCAGGCCCTGGTCAATCGCAGCGGTGTAGAGCTCAATATCCGGATGCGCCTGGCGCAGCGCGTTAATCCCCTCGGGCGCCGCGACCAATACCAGAGCTTTGATGTGGGTACAGCCTTGTCGTTTTAACAAATCAATGGTGGCAATCATCGAGCCGCCGGTGGCCAGCATAGGGTCAATAATAATCGCCAGCCGCTGATCGATTTCCGGTGCAAGCTTTTGAAAGTAGGGCACCGGCTGCAAGGTGCTTTCGTCACGATAAATACCCACCACACTGATACGGGCGCTGGGGATCAGATCCAGTACGCCATCGAGCATACCCAGGCCAGCGCGCAGGATTGGCACCACTGTCACTTTTTTGCCCTGGATTTGCTTGATCTGGCACGGACCGCTCCAGGCCTCGATGGTTACGGTTTCGGTCGGCAAGTCTTTGGTGGCTTCATAGGTCAGCAAGCTGCCGAGCTCGACCGCCAGTTGCCGGAATTGGCGGGTATTGATATCCGCGGCCCGCAACAGGCCAATTTTATGCTGTACCAGGGGGTGAGAGACTTCGACGACGCGCATAGGGTTCTCCATGTCCCTTCGAAAGCCCGGATCTGTAGTGGCAGTTTTCAGGTTTGTTTTGACCTTTAAGACTGCGCTTTCGAAGGCGTTACTGTAGCGAAACGGTGTCGCGATAATACGGCAGTGCTGCGTACTGAGCAAGCTTTCGGCAGCGGCTGTCACTTTGACGGCCAATTATGCGACTTGTCCGACCAGAATTGCTTTTGTTACTTGACAGACCAGTTATTCAAACGTACATTTCAAACAGGTGTTTAAAAGTTTGTTTAACGGCGTAGTGAAGAATGAGCAGTAAAATGCATACCCAACAACGCATCCTGGATGCTGCGCAGAGCCTGTTTGCCGAAAGCGGCTTTAACGATACCTCGTTACGGCAGATTACTACTAAGGCAGAGGTAAATCTGGCATCGGTGAATTACCACTTCGGCTCGAAGAAAGAGCTGATCCAGGCCGTGCTACAGCGTTATTTGCAGGTACTGATGCCGCGGCTGGATCACGAGTTTGACCGCTTGTTAGCCAGTCAAAAGCCGAATGATTTAACTCAGATCTTATCGGTATTTGTAAAGCCTTTGCTCGATCTGAACCAGCTGCAGCGCCGCGGTACCCGAACCTTCTTACAGTTACTGGGGCGCGGTTATACCGATGTACAGGGGCATCTGCGCTGGTTTATTAATCAACATTATGGTCGTACCCTGGATAAGTTTGTGTTGCTGGTGCAGCAAAGCTGCCCGCATCTGCCACAAAGCGAAGTGTTCTGGCGGCTGCATTTTTCGCTGGGCTCTATCGTCTTTACGATGGCGTCCAGTGATGCACTGTCTGAAATTGCCCAGGCTGATTTTAACGAATCGGTGGATATTGAAGGGGTGATCCGCCGTTTAATCCCGTATCTCGGGGCTGCAATTGCTGCGCCGGTATATAGCCAAGACCTCAAAACCGTTGCCTGATGCTGGAAGGAAGCTGATATGGTGTATTTATTGATAATAGTGGCACTGTTGGTAGTGCTGTTTGGCGTTACCTCGGTGCGTCGTAGTGTGATTAGCAAACCGGTGTTTGGCATTTTCAAGAAAATTTTGCCGCCGTTGTCAGATACCGAGCGTGAAGCCATGGAAGCGGGCGATGTATGGTGGGACGGTGAACTGTTTAAAGGTAAGCCGGACTGGCATAAGTTGCATGCTATTCCGAAAGCTGAACTCTCAGCCGAAGAACAAGCCTTTATGGATAATCAGGTCGAAACCCTGTTGACCATGCTGGACGATTATAAAATCGTACAGGAAGACCGTGATCTGCCAAAAGCGGTGTGGGATTACATTAAACGCGAAGGTTTCTTTGCGATGATTATTCCAAAAGCCTATGGCGGTCGTGAGTTTTCGGCTATCGCTAATTCTACTATCGTATCGCGCATCGCGACCCGCAGCTTAACCGCGGCGGTGACCATCATGGTACCTAACTCTTTAGGCCCGGGCGAGCTGCTGATGCACTATGGTACCCAGGAGCAAAAAGATCGCTGGTTGCCGACGCTGGCGAATGGCACTGACGTGCCGTGCTTTGCGTTAACCGGCCCGGAAGCCGGTTCGGATGCCGGTGGTATTCCGGATACGGGTGTGGTTTGCAAAGGTCAGTTCGAAGGTAAAGAAGTACTGGGCATTCGCCTGAACTGGGATAAGCGTTACATCACGCTGGCACCGGTTGCGACGGTACTGGGTTTGGCCTTTAAGCTGTACGATCCGGAAAAACTATTAGGTGATAAAGAAGAGCTGGGTATTACCTGTGCGCTGATCCCAACCAGCCACCCAGGTGTGCAGATTGGTGATCGTCATTTCCCGATGAATATGGCCTTTATGAACGGCACTACTTACGGTAAAGATGTGTTTATTCCACTCGATTGGATTATCGGTGGTCCGGCCTATGCGGGTCGTGGTTGGCGCATGCTGGTAGAGTGTTTATCAGCAGGCCGCGGTATCTCTTTACCAGCACTGGCGACAGCAACCGGCCACCTGGCAGCACGCATGACCGGAGCTTACGGTTATGTGCGTCAGCAGTTCGGCATGTCGATTGGCAAGTTTGAAGGTGTGCAGGAAGGTTTAGCGCGTATTGGTGGTTTAACTTACACCCTAGAAGCGATGCGGGTGATGACAGCCGGTGCTATCGATTTGAACCTGAGCCCATCGGTAGTGACGGCGATTGCCAAATATCATATGACTGAGATGTCGCGCACCTTATTAAACGATGCCTTTGATATTCATGCCGGTAAAGCCATTCAGTGTGGCCCGATGAACTATCTGGCACATGGCTATATGGGTGTACCGATTTCGATTACGGTAGAAGGTGCTAATATCCTGACCCGTAACCTGATGATTTTCGGTCAGGGCGCTACCCGTTGCCATCCTTATGTACTGGCAGAGCTGGAAGCCGCAGCCAATCCGAATGCCGAAGAGGGCCTGGCACAATTTGATAAGCTATTGATGGCACATATTGGCTTTGCGGTTGGCAACACCTTTGCTGCACTGTGGCAGGGTTTAACGGCCGGTGTTTTTAACAGTGCGCCGGTATCGGGCGAAACGGCCCGCTACTACAAGCAATTAAGCCGGATGAGCCGTGCCCTGGCGTTAAGTGCTGATATTTCAATGCTGATGTTAGGCGGTGATTTAAAACGTAAGGAAATGCTGTCAGCCCGCTTAGGTGATGTGTTAAGCCAGCTATATATTGCCTCTACCGTGCTGAAGTTTTACGAAGATAACGGCCGGCAGCAGGCTGATCTGCCGTTCGTGCACTACAGTGTGCAGCGCTCGCTGTTTGAGATTGGTAAAGCCTTTGATGGTTTCTTTGCCAACTTCCCGAATCGCATTGTGGCGCGTACCATCCGTACTCTGGTATTCCCGTTTGGTATCGGTTACAAAATGCCGTCTGACGAGGTGGCACAACAAATTTGTGAGGCCTTATCCAAGCCAAACACATTGCGCGATCGCTTAACGCACCTGTGTTATGTCGGTAAAGCTGAAGATGATGCCACAGGGTTAATGGAAAATGCCTTTGTTGCGATGTACAACGCCCAGCCGCTGCTGAAGAAAATTGCTCAGGCGCAAAAGGCCGGTCAGTTACCACGTAAACAGCCGTTGCTGGATAGCATTAATCAGGCATTAGCCGCCAATATCTTAAGCGAGTCGGAGGCGGCCAGCTTACGTAAGATGAACCAGCTGCGCTTTAAAGCCATCAGTGTGGATAGCTTTAAACCCGGCGTGCTGGAAGGCATGAGCGTGGGTAAGCGTGATGCGGCTTAACTGAGCAGCAGCAAATATCACCTGGCGAAAAACCGGAGCTAACAACTCCGGTTTTTTTATGGCTTTGGCATTGGTTACCGCTGGAAAAACGTTAGAATAGGCCCCGATCAATAATAAGACCAAAAAGAAGAGGTAATAAGATGGCGCAGCATACTATCCGTTTAGCTACCCAGGCTGATGTGCCGCTGATTTTAAAATTTATTCAGGGCCTGGCCGAATATGAAAAACTCGCTAATGAAGTGGTGGCCACTGAGCAGCAGCTAACCGCAACCTTATTTTCAGCGCGCCCGGCAGCAGAAGTTGTGATTGCTGAGTGTGACGGTCAGCCGGCTGGCTTTGCCTTGTTCTTTCATAATTACTCGACTTTTTTAGCCAAGCCAGGTCTTTATCTCGAAGATCTGTTTGTGTTACCGCAGTTTCGTGGCCAGGGGCTGGGCAAGTTATTACTGACCTATCTGGCGAAACTGGCCGTAGACAGAGGCTGTGGCCGTTTTGAATGGTCAGTGCTGGACTGGAATCAACCAGCAATTGATTTCTATCAGGCGCAGGGGGCAACATTGTTGCACGATTGGCGGATCAACCGGGTAACCGGTGAGAAGTTGCAGGCATTAGCAGCGCAGTATTCGGCCTGATGTCGTGGTATTGATTTCCTAAAAGTTGTACAGGTGTAGTAGTCAATGTCTAAGGAACAAGTAAAGGCCGCAGCGGCGGCCGGGCAAAGCACAAAGCCGGCAAAAAGCCCGGTAGTTGAGACCGACAAGGTTCCGGCAGCAAAAGCTCAGCCGAAGAAGGTATTAAAACGGCGGCAAAGCGGCGATTTCTGGATTAACCTGAGCGTGGCGCTGTTTATTGGCGTGTGTTTGCTGATTTTAAGTTTTGAAATTTTGCTAAAGCTGTCGCGTTAGTGCGTGCTGTTTTGTAAAACAAAGGGAGGCTAGTGCCTCCCTTTGCGTTTTCTGATGGCTAAAGCTGTGGCCTACGCCTTACCGCGGGCGATAATTTCCTGAGCCATCTGATCAGCGACGGTGCTGGTGGGTTTATTTTCAGCGTCGGCGCGCTCAAAAATCTGCAGCAGGGTGTCAAAAATTTGCATTACCTTCGCTGTAGACTCTGCCGCATTGTATCCTTGCGGGCGCATTTCAAAGGCAACGTTAATAATGCCACCGGCGTTAATGACGTAGTCCGGTGCATACAGAATACCCAGCTCACGCAGCTTCTGGCCATGCTCAGGGCGCTTTAACTGGTTGTTGGCACAGCCGGCTACTACTTTGGCTTTTAATTGCGGGATAGTGTCATCATTTAAGGTGGCACCCAGCGCACAGGGCGCATAGATATCAGCCGCTACGCCGTAGATATCATTCAGACCGACGGCAGTGGCGCCAAATTGAGCGACCGCACGGTTCACCGCATCCTGATTAATGTCGGTGACAATAAGCTTAGCGCCTTCTTTATGCAGGTGTTCACACAGATAGAAGCCGACGCTACCTAAGCCTTGTACGGCAACCGTTTTGCCTGCCAGCTCGGCAGAGCCAAACTGATGCTTAGCAGCGGCTTTAATGCCCTGATAGGTACCCAGCGCCGTAAAAGGACCTGGGTTACCGCTTTTACCCTCTAAGCCAGCGACATAAGGTGTAACCTGATGCACCTGCATAATGTCATGGGTAGTAATGTTCACATCTTCAGCGCTGTAATAGCTACCGCTTAAGCGGTGTACCATGCGGCCAAAGGCTTGAAATAAGGCCTCAGATTTAATGGTTTTGGCATTACCGATAATCACTGACTTGCCGCCACCCAGAGGTAAGCCGGCCATGGCGTTCTTATACGTCATACCGCGTGACAAACGCAGTACATCCACCAGCGCATCTTCGTCAGATGCATAATCCCATAACCGGCAACCACCAACTGCGGGCCCCAAGCGGGTGCTGTGCACAGCGATAATGGCTTTTAAACCGGTTTCCTGATCACTGCAGAAAACTACTTGCTCATGCTGATCAAATTCTGGGTGATTAAATACGGCCACAACGGACTCCCTTGCAAGAATAGCTATTACAGCTGGATGGTTTACGTTTACGTTAACTGCGACTTTCGTCGTAATGGCGCGGAATGTACCATTTTGCACCACTGAATACCAGTCCTGACGTTAACTTGTGGCTGGTCTGTCCAGTGTTGGTCGCGACAAACTCAGTAAAGCTTGATTGTCGCGGATAGCTCACATAAAGTAGCGGCATCTACAACACAGGAAGTCATCTTATGAGTGAGCAGTCAACTCAACAACCCACTGAAATCACCGAAGCGCAGCGCGCAGAATGGGTCCGGGCACAATTTCAGAAAGCTAACGAATATCTGGCAACCAAGGGTATTATCCCGGATAACGTGGCCGTGAGTGAAAGTCGTTATTTGCCGCCTTTGGTCGCAGTGTGGAAGTTAAATACCCGTGATGCCAAGTCATTCTGGGTGATCAGTGGCGATCTGCCAACCGATCATATGCCATTTAGTGCGGCCCCCAATGCCCGCGAAGCGATCCGCGCTTTTGCGCTGCACTGGCAGTTAAAGGCCGAACAAATTGCGCAGGCTGGCTTTACCGATAAGACCCAGGTTGAGTTCGCTAATCTGTTAGTGAACCGGGCAGAGGGCTTATATGATCTGTTTGATAACGAGCCGTTGTGGCAGGGGCAATAAGTCAGCGCCAGGCTGTCAAATTTAGTTGACAAAAAAAGCCGCTATTGCGGCTTTTTTTATGCGCAGCGCTGCGGTTTATTCTTCAAAATACCACAAGCCCTGGTTAATCAAGTCCGTCAATAATAACAGGCGTTCTTCCCGCGCGGTAAAATGCAGACATTGCTGTTGGTCGATGCGTTTGCTGTCACAGAGTAATTGCGCTGTAACCTGCTCTTCGGCTGGCAGCACTATAGTGGTGCCGTTGATAAACAGCTGAATATCACTGCTTTCGTTTGCCTGATAGTAGCTGCAACGCAGGCCGCCAAGGCGCGCCAATACCGAGCCTTCTTCCAGGTATTCTGCAATTTCCTCAGCCTGATAATGTGGATCTGGCTCTTGCTGATCCAGCTCATGTTTGGCTTGGGTAATATACTGGCCAAACCATAGCGGCAGTTTGTCGCGGTCACTGACCAGCTGCACCAACAGCTGCTGCACCTGATCCAGATCCTGCTCACTAATAGCGCCAATATTGCCGGTCAGGCTGCGCTGTGGATCGCTAAAGCGTTTACCGGTAATATCATTATCCAATAGATAATCGGCTAAACCGGTCAGTAAGTCTTTTTGTGCCGGCGCGCGGAAACCGACTGAGTAGTTCAGACTGTTCTCCAGTGAAATCCCCTCGTGCGGGCAGCCAGGTGGAATATATAGAATATCACCCGGCTCCATAATCACATCAATACAGGCGGTAAAGGGTGTGACTTGCAGCAGGCGTGGGTGCGGGCAGAATTGCTTTAGTGACGCATCTGGCATACCAACCCGCCAGTGTCTTTTACCTTCGCCCTGAATAATAAACACATCATATTGATCCAGATGCGGACCAACACCGCCACCCGGCGTGGAAAAGCTGACCATCAGATCATCAATCCGCCAGTTTGGAATAAAGCGAAACGGCTCGATTAACTCCGCCGCCGGTGGATGCCAGTGGTCAACCGCCTGCACCAGGATAGTCCAGTCCTTATCGCCATAGCGGTTAAAGTCTTCAAAGGGGCCGGTTTCCAGCTGCCAGTTACCGTCGCGACATTCGACCAACCGCGATTCGACGTCATCTTCCAACGCCAGACCCGCCAGCTCATCCGCTGACAGCGGATCCTGAAAGTTCTTAAAGCCTTGTTTAATCAACAGCGGCTGCTTTTGCCAGTACTGCTGCATAAAATCGGCCAGGCTTAATTCACCCAGATTTAACTGATACATTTTAGGATCCCAAGTAAAGCAGCTGAATTTACGATTACAGAGCAAGAACCAGATTGCTTACGCCAAGACGCCGTAAATACATCCCTGTAGGCTTCATTCAGGCATCCATGCCTTCAAGACTTGGCTTAAAGCAATCCGGTTCCCTGCTAATAAAGTTACTGGATTAATCCAGTAACTCTACCAGGCGAATAGCATCACCGATATAGCCGGCAGGAGACAGCTGCTTCATCTCGGCTTTTACCGTATCCGGCAGCGCCAGACCATCGATAAAGACGGCCAGATCGGCGGCACTGATCCGCTTACCACGGGTCAGTTCTTTTAGCTTCTCGTACGGCTTTTCAATGCCATATTTACGCATTACCGTCTGCACCGGCTCGGCCAGTAATTCCCAGTTGGCGTCCAGCTCGGCCAGCAGGTTGGCTTCGTTCACTTCCAGCTTGCTGATCCCTTTTAAGGTGGCCTGATAGGCAATCAGCGTATAGCCAAAGCCGACACCGAGATTACGCAGCACGGTAGAGTCGGTCAGATCACGCTGCCAGCGTGATACCGGTAACTTGGCGGATAAGTGGTTAAACAGCGCATTGGCGATGCCGAGGTTACCTTCCGAGTTTTCAAAGTCGATCGGGTTAACCTTGTGCGGCATGGTTGAAGAGCCGATTTCGCCGGCCACGGTTTTTTGCTTAAAGTGACCCAGTGCAATATAGCCCCAGACATCGCGGTCAAAATCCAGCAGGATGGTATTAAAACGGGCGATGGCATCAAACAGCTCGGCAATATAATCATGCGGCTCAATTTGCGTGGTGTAGGGGTTCCAGCTGATGCCCAGCGAGCTGACAAAACGCTCGGCAAAGGCATGCCAGTCCAGTGTCGGGTAGGCCGATAAGTGCGCGTTGTAGTTACCGACAGCACCGTTGATTTTTCCCAGCAGGCTAACTGCAGCAATTTGCTCACGCTGGCGCTTTAAACGCACATAGACGTTCGCCAGCTCTTTACCCATCGTAGTAGGGGACGCCGGTTGGCCGTGGGTACGTGCCATCATCGGCACCGCTTTTAACTCCAGCGCCAGCTTTTTAATTGCTGTTAGCAAGGCATCACATTCAGGCAGTAATACGCTGTCGCGCGCTTCGCGCAGCATCAGCGCATGCGACAGGTTATTGATATCTTCGGAGGTACAGGCAAAGTGAATAAATTCACTGATGGCGGCAAGTTCGCTGTTGCCGGCAACTTTTTCTTTTAACAGGTATTCAACCGCTTTCACGTCGTGGTTAGTGGTGCGCTCAATGTCTTTTACCCGCTGCGCATCGGCCAGGCTAAAGTTATCGACAATGTGATTTAACAGCGCATTGGCCTCTGCGGATAACGCCGGCACTTCGCTGATCGCTGGCTCGGCGGCCAGTTGCTGCAACCAACGCACTTCGACCAAAACCCGGTACTTGATTAAACCAAACTCGCTGAAAATCGGGCGCAGCGCGGCAGCTTTGCTACCGTAGCGGCCGTCGACCGGCGAAATGGCAGTAAGGGCATTAAGTTCCATGAAAACTCCTGATCTTATAGTGCGGGAAGACTGGCCAGCGCTTTCTGCGCTGCAGCCAGGATTTTCCGTCGTTTAAAAATAAAGTTTAGCCGGCTGCCGCCGGCCTGACGCCAGAGTACGGCAGAGCGGATTGCCGCCAGCAGCAAAGCGCGCACTTTTTGCTGCACACTGCTTTGACTGAGTAATTCCGGTTGGCCGTAAATTTGAATGCGGGCGCCGAGGCTGCTAATGCAGTCGGTATAAATATCGGCCAGTTTGCCAATAATAGTCTCATCGGTAACACTAAAATGCTGCAATTGCCGCTCCAACTGCGAGAGTTGCTTGCCCAGCTCTGCCATATTGTTGCGGTTTTTATTCAGCCGCCGCTCCAGCGCCAGCACGCCAACCAGGTAACGGGTGAGCTCAACGTCTTTTTGTGGTTTATCGCCCAACTGCTCGATAATCAGTTGTAGCCCTTCGCGTAAATTCGTCAGTTCGCCACCATAAATATCCAGCGGCGTAGCGGGGTTCAGATTGATTACGCTACCCAGCATAACTTCCAGTTGTGCTTGTTGCGAATCGGTACTGCGGGCCACTTTTTGCACTAACTTGGCCGCCTGACACAGGCCGGCCAGCGCATAAATTTGTGTTTCTAAAGATACTTGCATCTTAGTTTAGTGCCTCATCAATAATACCACCGCCAAGGCAGACTTCATTCAGATAGAACACTGCTGATTGACCGGGGGTTACCGCTTTTTGTGGACTATCAAAAATCACCTGCAGCCGGCCATCAGAGCGCGGTGTGACTGTGCAGGGGATATCATGTTGCCGGTAGCGGGTTTTTACTGTTAAGCGGCAAACTTGCTGTGGCCCGGTGCGATCCACCCAGTG
Source organism: Alishewanella sp. HH-ZS (assembly GCF_001704375.1). NCBI lineage: Bacteria > Pseudomonadati > Pseudomonadota > Gammaproteobacteria > Alteromonadales > Alteromonadaceae > Alishewanella > Alishewanella sp. HH-ZS. The sequence continues at coordinate 26,874 of NZ_LZEJ01000007.1, forward strand.
CAGTTGACTGGCGATAAGGCCGCTGGATAACAGCGCCGGGTGATCATGGCCCTGAGCAACCAGTAACCGGTTGAGCGTGAGATCTTTGCCGACCACATACCAGGGATCGTCGCCGCCATCGCGTAAACCGCCAATACCTAAGCCTTTGCGCTGGCCCAGGGTGTGATACATCAGGCCCTCGTGGCGGCCGATAACTTTGCCATCATCAATACTGACAATATCGCCCGGCTGAGCCGGTAAATATTGCTGCAGAAAATCTTTAAACTTGCGCTCGCCAATAAAGCAGATGCCAGTGGAGTCTTTTTTATCATGGGTGACCAGGCCTTGCTGCTCAGCAATGGCGCGGACGGCCGGCTTTTCCAAATCACCGACCGGAAACAGGGTTTGTGCAATATGTTGCTCAGCCAGAGTATAGAGGAAGTAGCTTTGGTCTTTATTGTGATCCAGACCACGCAGCATTTGCCAGTGACCATCCTGATAACGGCGGCGTACATAGTGGCCGGTAGCAATATAGTCGGCGCCCAGCGCTTCGGCAGCAAATTCGAGAAAGGCTTTAAACTTGATTTCTTTATTGCACATAATGTCCGGGTTAGGGGTGCGCCCGGCTTTATATTCGGCTAAGAAATACTCAAATACATTATCCCAGTATTCGGCGGCAAAGTTGACCTTGTGTAATTTGATACCCAGTTTATCGCATACGGCCTGGGCGTCGGCCATATCTTCTGCTGCAGCACAGTATTCGTCGTTGTCGTCTTCTTCCCAGTTTTTCATAAACAGGCCTTCCACCTGATAACCCTGTTGCAACAACAGGTAGGCGGAAACGGACGAATCGACGCCGCCGGACATCCCGACGATTACTTTTTTACTGCTATGCTCTGACATGACACCGCACTTAAAGACTGGCTGAATTAAAGGCGCGGATTATAACACCAAAATAGCGGCGGCAAAAATGCTCGCTACCGTAAAAAGCTGACTAAGCTGCGGTTTACTGTCAGCAAAGCGGTTGGATCAATGACAACGGCAGCCGGGTGCCGGCTAAACAGAGATCGATGGCATCCAGCACCAGCTGACTGCGCGGAGGCAGTTTTTGTGCCAGCAGTTCGCGTTTATCAAGCCAGTGTAGCGCCAGAATATCCGGGTCCTGGGGTTGAAATGCTGTCGGTAGCTGGTCGGGCTCAAACAAAAAATTCACCCGCACATAGGTATGGCCATTGCTGGCCTTTAACTGCGAAATGCCAAGCCAGGCCGACGGCAGCAGGGTCAGGCCGGTTTCCTCGTATACTTCGCGGCAGACGGCGCTGAGCAGATCTTCATCCTCTTCCATATGGCCGGCTGGCTGGTTTAACACTTCCCGGCCACTGAGTTTGTCGCGTTCCTGTACCAGTAAAAACCGGCCCTGATAATAAATCACCGCCGCTACGGTCAGATGGAGTCTGTTCCTGCTCATAGTTGTCCTAAACCCTAAAGTTCAATGATACGGTGCTGGCCCGGTGCCAGCTCACCCAGTTGCCAGTCACCAATCCTAACCCGCACTAAACGCAGGGTAGGAAAGCCAACTGCGGCTGTCATCCGCCGCACCTGACGGTTACGCCCTTCATGGATGGTTAATGCCAGCCAACTGGTCGGAATATTGGCCCGATAGCGAACCGGCGGCTGCCGCGGCCAGAGTTCGGGTTCCGCCAAAAGCTCAGCCTGGGCCGGTAGCGTCATGCCGTCGTTAAGTTGTACACCCTGACGCAGCTGTGCCAGGGCCTGTGCGGTAATTTGCCCCTCGACCTGCACCCAGTAGGTTTTAGGTGCTTTAAATGCCGGATCAGCAATGCTTTGCTGGGTTTTACCGCAGTTGGTTAACAGCAGCAGACCTTCGCTGTCCCGATCCAGCCGGCCGGCAGCATAGATATCCGGAATGGCCAAAAAGTCAGCCAGCGTCTGGCGTGGCGGTGTACTGTTGTCGGTAAACTGACTTAGCACATCATAGGGCTTATTAAAGAGTACCAATAGTGGATTTTCTACCTTAGTCCTATTGTTTTTTGCTGAAAAAGCCTTATGTTTTGGCCGGGTCGGCCGTTTCTGAGCATTCACGCCTGATCTCTGCATCTGATGTTGATCGTAATATTTAAACGCCGCGGCACCGGGCTGCCGTTTAACCGGCTAGTGTGCCGCTGGATGTGCGCTGCCTGTTTTATTCGCCCTGATGCTGATATACTCAGCGGGCTTTGTTTGGCTGCGTTTTAAACAATTTCCACACACGGGTGGCGATGGCCTTGTCATGGCGATCCGGCGCTAACAATACAGGAACTAACATGTCGAAAGAAAGTGCAAAAATTATTTACACCATTACTGATGAAGCGCCAGCGCTGGCGACTCAGTCGTTATTGCCGATTATTGAGGCCTTTTCTGCCGCGGCCGGTGTAGCCGTTGAAACCCGTGATATTTCCCTGTCTGGCCGTATTATTGCGAGCTTTCCGGAGTTTTTAACTGCTGAACAGCGCATCAACGACGATCTGGCTGAGCTGGGTGAACTGGCGAAACAGCCGGATGCCAACATTATCAAGCTGCCAAACATCAGTGCCTCTATTCCGCAAATGAAAGCAGCGATTAAAGAATTACAGGCTCAGGGTTATGCGCTGCCGGATTATCCGGAAGAGCCAAAAACCGAGCAGGAGCGTGATGTCAAAGCGCGCTACGACAAAATCAAAGGCTCGGCGGTTAACCCGGTATTACGTGAGGGTAACTCAGATCGTCGCGCGCCAGCTTCAGTCAAACAATACGCCCGGAAAAATCCGCACAGCATGGGTGCCTGGAGCAGCAGCTCCAAGTCTCATGTCGCTCATATGACGGCCGGCGATTTTTATGGCTCTGAGCAATCCGCTACCATGGCTGCTGATGATGTGCTGAAAATCAGCCTGCAGCAGTCGGACGGCAGCGTCAAAGTACTAAAAGAAAAAGTCGCGGTGCTGGCGGGTGAAGTGGTTGATGCCACCTTTATGAGTGTTAAAGCGCTGCGTGACTTCTATGCCGCTGAAGTAGAGAGCGCGAAAGCGCAGGGCGTACTGTTCTCGCTGCATTTAAAAGCTACCATGATGAAGGTATCAGACCCCATTATGTTCGGTCATGCGGTAAAGGTGTTCTACAAAGAAATCTTTGCCAAATATGCCGCTACCTTCGACAAGCTGGGCGTGGATGTGAACAACGGTATTGGCGATCTGTACGCCAAGCTGCCGCAGCTGCCACAAGCCGAGCAGGAAGCCATAGTGGCCGATATCAAGGCGCTATATGCCAGCAAGCCAGCGATGGCGATGGTGAACTCCGATAAAGGCATTACCAACCTGCATGTACCAAGCGATGTGATTATCGATGCCTCGATGCCAGCAATGATCCGCAGCTCAGGTCAGATGTGGGGCCCGGATGGTCAGTTACATGATACCAAAGCCGTGATCCCGGATCGTTGCTATGCCGGTGTCTATCAGGAAACGATTGAATTCTGCAAGAAGAACGGTGCTTTCGACCCGCGTACCATGGGCTCAGTACCGAACGTTGGCTTAATGGCGCAAAAAGCCGAAGAATACGGTTCACACGACAAAACCTTCGAAATCCCCGCCGCCGGTACTGTAGTGGTGACCAACAGCAAAGGTGAAGTGGTATTTAGCCATCAGGTCGAAGCCGGTGATATCTGGCGCATGTGTCAGGTAAAAGATGCCCCTATCCGTGACTGGGTGAAACTGGCCGTTAATCGCGCCCGTTTAAGCAACACGCCAGCGGTATTCTGGCTGGATAGCGCACGCGCCCATGATGCAGAGCTGATTAAGAAAGTACAAAGTTACTTAAAAGAGCACGATACCACTGGTCTGGATCTGCAGATTATGTCGCCGGTTGATGCCACCCGTCACTCACTGGCGCGGATGAAACAAGGTCTGGATACCATCTCTGTGACCGGTAACGTGCTACGCGACTATCTGACTGACCTGTTCCCAATCCTGGAGCTGGGTACCAGCGCCAAGATGTTGTCTATCGTGCCACTGATGAACGGCGGTGGCTTGTTCGAAACTGGCGCCGGTGGTTCAGCGCCTAAGCACGTCGAGCAGTTTGTCGATGAAAACCACTTGCGTTGGGATTCACTGGGTGAGTTTCTGGCCTTGGCGGCCTCACTGGAGCACTTAGCGCAGGTCGCAGGTAACAAGGTGGCGCAGATCCTGGCTGATACTCTGGATCAGGCGACGGCCTTATTCCTGGATAACGACAAATCACCACGTCGTAAAGCCGGCGAGCTGGATAACCGTGGTAGCCACTTCTATCTGGCGATGTATTGGGCTCGTGCCATGGCAAAACAACAGGCTGACAGCGCACTGGCAGCACGCTTTGCTAAACTGGCGGATACGCTGGAAGCTAGCGAACAGCAAATTCTGGCGGAGTTAAATGGCGTGCAGGGTAAGGCGGTGGATATCGGCGGTTACTACCGTCCGGATCAGGCCAAAGTGGCTGCAGCGATGCGGCCAAGCGCAACCTTAAACGCGGCGCTGGCGGCACTGTAATAGCAGTGAGCGGCCCGCTATCCGGCTATAGCCGGGGCGGGCCACAAAGATGTCTTGTGCGCTCTGTAATAGCACAGCAAACTCAGGACAACAAAAAAGCAGGCGCCGCCTGCTTTTTTGTTTTCAGGTCCGCTGTGCTATTCGTCAACGCCGGGCAGCTTGATATTGACAGCGTGTAAGCCTTTGGGGCCCTCAGACAAGTCGAATACCACGTCCTGGCCCGCTTTTAGCGTGCGGTAGCCATCCATGTTAATGGTTGAATAATGGGCGAAAATATCTTCGTCGCGTCCGTCTTCCCGGATAAATCCAAATCCTTTGGCATTATTGAACCATTTCACTTTACCGGTAGCCATACTACTTACTTCCTTCTCTAAGTTAGCTATATTCTGTATGCTAGTGAAGCACTAAGCAGGAGCCGGAACTGGCCCCGTTACTTAATGTAGATAATTTGAGCAAACAGTCAAGGTATTTGCAAAAATAAGCTAAAACCTTTACGCAATTTTAATAACACGCGCCTTTGCTGGATGGCGCTCGGATGGCTATAGTTAATTTATGAGCGGTAAGCAGAATCCCAACGTACATTTTGATGATATCGCAGAACTCACCCGGCAGCGGTTGGCACCGCCACCGATGTATAAGGTGATTTTGCATAATGATGACTATACCCCAATGGACTTTGTCATCGATGTACTGAGCCGGTTCTTTAATATGCAGTATGAAAGAGCCACCGAAATTATGCTGAAAGTACATTATGAAGGCAGCGCGGTTTGTGGGGTTTTTACTGCCGAAATTGCCGAAACCAAGGTGCAGCAAGTGATGACCTATGCCAAGGAGCATCAGCATCCGTTGCTCTGTACCATGGAACGCGCTTAAAACCGTTGGCATCCCGGGGCTGTGGCCAAGGATGTCTCTAACTCAGGTGGATTAGGAGTGATGTATGTTAAATAAAGATCTTGAGTTAACGCTGAATATGGCATTCAGGTTTGCGCGCGAACGCCGGCATGAATTTATGACGGTTGAACATCTGTTACTGGCCTTACTGGATAACCCTTCTGCGGGCGCGGCGCTGAAATCCTGCGGCGCTAATCTGGATAAGCTGCGCCAGGAGTTGGCCAGCTTTATCGACTCCACCACACCGGTGCTGCCGGAGGGGGAGCTGGAGCGCGATACGCAGCCGACACTCGGCTTTCAACGCGTGCTACAGCGCGCGGTCTTTCATGTGCAATCCTCAGGTAAGTCGGAAGTCAATGGCGCTAACGTTCTGGTGGCGATCTTCTCTGAGCAGGAATCGCAAGCGGTTTATCTGCTTAAAAAAATCGATATCACCCGGCTGGATGTGGTGAACTACATCTCGCACGGCATCACCAAAACTGAAAAGCTGGAACAGCATGATGATAGCCAGCAGGAAGAGATTGGCGAGCAGGGCGCAGAAGAGCACCGTTACCTGGAAAACTTTACTGCCAACCTGAATGTACAGGCGAAAAATGGCCTGATCGATCCGCTCATTGGCCGCGATACCGAAGTGGAGCGGGCAGTGCAGGTACTGTGCCGGCGGAAGAAAAATAATCCGCTGTTAGTCGGCGAAGCTGGCGTCGGCAAAACGGCCATTGCTGAAGGTCTGGCCTGGCGCATCGTACAGCAGCAAGTGCCGGAAGTGATTGCTGATGCCACTATCTACTCACTGGATATGGGTGCTTTGCTCGCCGGTACCAAGTACCGTGGCGATTTTGAAAAGCGCTTAAAGTCGCTGTTAAAAGAAATTGAGCGTGAGAAAAACGCTATCCTGTTTATTGATGAAATTCATACCGTGATTGGGGCAGGTGCGGCCTCAGGCGGTGTGATGGACGCGTCGAATCTGATTAAGCCGTTGCTGTCGAGCGGCCGCTTACGCTGTATGGGGTCAACCACCTATCAGGAATTTAAAAATATCTTCGAAAAAGATACCGCACTGGTACGGCGCTTTCAGAAAATCGATGTGGTAGAGCCCAGTGTTGAAGATACCACCCGCATTCTGCTTGGCTTAAAAGAACGTTACGAGCAGCATCATAACGTGAAATACACCCAGAAAGCGCTGCGCGCTGCCGCCGAGTTATCGGCAAAATATATCAGCGAGCGGCATTTACCGGATAAAGCCATTGATGTGATTGATGAGGCCGGTGCCTCACAACGGCTGCTACCGGCATCGAAGCGCAAAAAAGTGATTAACGTTGCTGAAATTGAGCAGGTGATTGCCAAAATCGCCCGTATTCCGGAGAAGTCAGTCTCCGCTTCGGATAAAGAAGTGCTGGCCAATCTGGATCGTAATCTGAAATTGGTGGTCTTTGGCCAGAATGCACCCATTGAAGCGCTAACGGCGGCGATCCGCTTATCGCGTTCAGGCTTGGGTAACGAGGAAAAGCCCATCGGCAGCTTCCTGTTTGCCGGGCCTACCGGGGTTGGGAAAACCGAAGTTACCAAACAGCTGGCCAAGGTGATGGGTGTTGAGCTGCTACGCTTTGATATGTCGGAGTATATGGAGCGGCATGCGGTGAGCCGTTTAATTGGTGCGCCACCGGGCTATGTCGGTTTTGAGCAGGGCGGCTTGCTGACTGATGCGGTCTCCAAGCATCCATATTCAGTGGTGCTGCTGGATGAAATCGAAAAGGCACACTCGGATATCTACAATATCCTGTTGCAGGTGATGGACCACGGCACCCTGACCGATAATAATGGTCGTAAGATTGATTTCCGCAATGTGATCCTGGTGATGACAACTAACGCCGGGGTGCAGGAGACGGTACGTAAGTCGATTGGCTTTAAACAGCAGGATCATAGCCATGACGCGCTCAGTGAAATCAATAAAACCTTTAGTCCGGAATTCCGTAACCGGCTCGATGGCATTATCTGGTTTCAACATCTGGATCAGGAGATTATTCTGCAAATCGTTGATAAGTTTATTTGCGAACTGCAGGTACAACTGGATAAGAAACAGGTGTCGTTGGAGCTTAGTAGTGAAGCCCGGCACTGGCTGGCAGCCAAGGGATATGATCAGGCGATGGGCGCACGGCCGATGGCAAGAGTGATCCAGGAACAACTGAAAAAGCCACTGGCTAATGAAATCCTGTTTGGGGTGCTAACAGAGGGGGGCGATGTGCGGGTGGAACTGGTGGCGGATAAACTGGAATTCCACTATCAGACCAGTAAAACCGCGGCGACCGAAGCGCAGCCGGGTTAATAAGCCGCTCACCGGCAAACAGATGTGGACTAAAACGCAAAAACCCGGCGATGCCGGGTTTGCCTTAAGCTGGCGACGAAAAGCACTAAGTCGGCATTTCGTGCAGACCCAGGCTGCTTAACGCTGGCGGAACACGATCCGGCCCTTGGTCAGATCATAAGGCGTCAGTTCTACGGTAACCTTGTCACCGGTTAAAATGCGGATATAGTTTTTACGCATTTTGCCAGAAATATGCGCGATCACCACGTGACCGTTTTCCAGCTCAACTTTGAACATGGTGTTTGGCAGGGTATCCAGAATGGTACCTTGCATTTCAATTACATCTTCTTTCGCCATTCAGCGTACTCGCCTCTAATAAAATGTGGTGCCTTTAGAAAAACAGCGCAGATTGTGCCGAAAAGCCACCGATAAGTAAAGCAGCAAGCGCTTTTTTAAGCAAATGAGTGCCAGCTGCCATCGAAATAGCGCTGATGCGGCAGAAATTCCTGCTTATAGGCCATTTTGCGACAGCCATCGACCTGATAGCCGAGGTAGACATAGTCCAGCTGCTGCTGTGCCGCCAGTTGTAGCAGATACAGGATGGCCAACTTACCGGGGGAGAAAGCCTCTGCCTGCCGGGCAAAAAAGGTGTACACCGCTGAATAAGCACCGGCGAGTTCATCTACCACCATCACGGCCTGCAACACCCCGGCTTGATACAGCTGTAGCAAGCTGATCGGCTGCCATTTACTGTTTAGCAGGGAGTCCAGTTGCTCCTGCGTTGCCGGATGCATCACCCCATCCGGATGCTTAAAAGCAATATAGTCGGCAAATAAGGCAAATAATTGTTGTCGCTCAGCCACTGAATCGGGCACCTTGCTGAGCTGATACTGCCAGCCGCTGCGCGCGGCTTTGTTGAGCAGACGACGCTGGCTGCTGCTTGGCATAAAATCTGGCAGCGGGATCCTGAGTGATTGGCAGGCGTGACAACTGGGGCAATGTGGCCGGTACAGTTGATCACCGCTGCGGCGGAAATTATGTTTGATCAGCAACTGATATAAACTGGCGTCCATTGGCTGTGGACTGAGCAATACCGCCAGTTGCTCCTGTTGCGAACTCAGGTAGCTACAGGCGGCAGGCGGGGTCAGGCCAAACTGCAAGCTCTGCTCAGTCATGCCCAGGCTCCAGTAGCAGCGGCTGGCTTCGCCAATGCTCTGCCGGTGCAGGTGTCTTGGTTAAGGTTGCAATCAGCGGCAGGTAGTCGCGCCGGGACAGGGTAGTGGCGCCAAGTTTCAGTAAGAACGGGTTAGGTAACTGACAGTCAATCCAGCCGGGTGCATAGCGCTGCAAATGCTGTTGCAGCGCTATCAATGCAAACTTAGCGCCATTATCAATGCGGTTAAACATCGATTCACCGCAAAACAGCTGACCCAGCTGCACGCCATATAAGCCACCGACCAGTTTCTCACCTTGCCAGACCTCGACACTATGCGCCAAACCTTGTTGGTGCAGCGCCAGATAGGCTTGCTGCATCGGTGGCAGGATCCAGGTTTGCGCCTGACTGGGCCGGGGCTCGGCACACTTACCGATCACCTCTGCAAACGCCTGATTTAGCGTGATGCTTAATGCATCACGGCGTAATTGCTTACGCAAGGTACGGTTCAAGCTAAGCGTATCGGGCGCAAAGACGGCGCGGATAGCAGGGCTCCACCAGAGTAGGGGATCGCCTTCAGAAAACCACGGAAAGATACCGCTTTGATAGGCGAGCTGCAGGCGTGCCACCGAGAGATCACCGCCCATAGCCAGCAAGCCATCGGGCTCCCGCAGCGCCTGTTGCACGGGCGGGAACCAGAGTTCATCTGCTAATAGCTCCGGCAGATAGATAGGCATCAGACAGGGCGCGGGCAAGCTGAAGCCGCATGTTGCGGCTTCATACGCTGTTATTTACCCAGGGCGTCCAGATAGCGCTCGGCATCCAGCGCTGCCATACAACCGGAGCCGGCTGAGGTAATGGCCTGACGGTAGATATGGTCGGCCACATCACCGGCAGCGAACACCCCGGCAATGCTGGTTTGTGTCGCGTTACCTTCGGTGCCGCTTTGCACTTTCAAATAACCACCATTCATTTCCAGTTGACCGGCAAAAATATCGGTATTGGGTTTGTGGCCGATGGCGATAAAAACGCCTTGCAGTGCCAGCTCTTTTGCCGCTTCGCCTTGAGTCGACTTTAACCGCACACCGGTCACGCCCATCTCATCACCCAGCACTTCATCCAGCTCGCGGTGGGTATGCAGGATAATATTGCCACTGGCAACTTTAGCCATTAAGCGGTCAATCAGAATTTTCTCCGCTTTAAAGCTGTCACGACGGTGCACCAGATGCACTTCGGCCGCGATATTGGATAAGTACAGCGCTTCTTCCACCGCAGTATTACCACCACCGACTACCGCGACTTTCTGATTGCGGTAGAAGAAACCGTCACAGGTGGCACAAGCTGACACACCACGGCCGCTATAAGCCTGTTCTGATGGTAAGCCCAGATATTTGGCGGAAGCGCCGGTGGCGATAATCAGCGCATCACAGCTGTACTGGCCGTTGTCGCCAGTCAGGATAAAGGGCCGCTGTTGCAGGTTAACGGTATGGATATGGTCAAACACGATTTCGGTATTAAAGGTTTCAGCATGCTCACGCATCCGATCCATCAGCGCCGGGCCAGTTAAACCGTGTGCATCACCGGGCCAGTTTTCGACTTCGGTGGTGGTGGTCAGCTGACCGCCTTGCTGCATCCCGGTTACCAGTACCGGTTGTAAGTTGGCGCGGGCCGCGTAAACGGCGGCAGTGTAACCGGCAGGGCCAGAGCCCAGAATAAGCAGTTTGCTGTGTTTAACCTCTGACATCAGAGCACTCCATTGGAAAATAATGCAAAAAAAGATAGCGGGATTCTACGGAAAGCCAGCACAAAGCGAAACCCCGTTGTCGGGAAATGGCGACGGTATAACTGTAAATAAAGGCGCACGCGCAAGGATTTTTCAAAACAAAGCCAGTAGAATATTGTGCCTCAATGATGGAGTCTTTATGCCTTTATTAGTAGTTATCGGCTATGTCTGGCCTGAGCCGGCGTCTTCCGCGGCGGGCAGCCGGATGCTGAGTTTAATTCAGCTGTTTCAGGCGCAAGGCTGGCAGGTTTGCTTTGCCAGCGCGGCTGAGCCCGGGCCGCATCGGGTGGATTTACCGGCCATTGGTGTGACGGAACAGCGCATTGCCCTGAATTGCGATAGCTTTGACCAGTGGCTGAAAGACGTGAACCCGCAGGCGGTGTTATTTGACCGTTTTATGCTGGAAGAACAGTTTGGCTGGCGGGTCGCGGCAAGTTGTCCGGATGCCCTGCGCCTACTGGATATGGAAGACTTACATGCGCTGCGTCAGGCAAGGCACGACGCCGTTAAAGCCGGGGACGCGCTGGTGGCGAAAGAGGTGGCGGCGGAGCGGCTAAATAACGAGCTGGCGCTGCGGGAAATTGCCGCCATCTATCGCTGTGATCTGACACTGGTGATTTCTGATTATGAGATGCAGCTGCTGCAGCAACATTACCGGGTGCCATCTGAGCTGCTCTGTTACTGCCCGTTCTGGCATGCGGCCAGGGTGCCGGCCGTGCCGACTTTTGCTGAGCGCGCGCACTTTATCAGTATCGGCAATTTTCGCCACGCCCCGAACTGGCAGGCGGTACTCTGGCTGAAACAAAAACTCTGGCCGCAGATCCGTAAGGCTTTACCGCAGGCCGAGTTACATATTTACGGTGCCTATCCGCCGCCTAAAGCCACGGCATTGCATAATGCCCGCGACGGATTTTTGGTGAAAGGCTGGGCTGCGGACGCGGTAGCGGTGATGCAACAGGCTCGGCTTTGTCTGGCACCGCTGCAATTTGGCGCCGGGTTAAAAGGCAAATTGCTCGAAGCGATGCAATGCGGCACTCCCAGTGTTACCACCTCGATTGGCGCCGAGGGCATGCAGGCTGGCGCAGGCTGGGGCGGCGCTATTGCCGATACTGCAGAGGCGTTTTGTCAGGCCGCCGTGACCTTATATCAGGATGAAACGCCCTGGCTGGCAGCACAGCAGCAGGGCTATCAGATCCTGCAGCAGCGCTTTGGCGCTGAGCAGGCAAGCCGGGTTTGGCGACAATTAGCACCTTTGCTCACTGCCAGTGCTGAGCAAACCGCTGCGCGGCGGCAACGCAATTTTACCGGTCTGATGTTACAATCACACGCTTATCGCAGCAGCCATTATATGGGGCTGTGGATCACCGCAAAAAACAGGGTTTCAACATGATTACACGGCAGCAACTCGTCGCTTTTATTGATGAAAAACTCGGCAGTGCCCGCATTAAAGATTATTGCCCGAATGGCTTACAGGTAGAAGGGCGCGACACGATCCGTACGGTAGTGACCGGCGTGACCGCCAGTCAGGCCCTGCTGGAGCAGGCGGTGGCGCTCAACGCCGATGCGGTGCTGGTACACCATGGCTATTTCTGGAAAAACGAAGCGATGCCGGTGGTGGGGATGAAAAAGCAGCGCCTGGCCACCTTGCTGAAACACGATATCAATTTACTGGCCTATCATTTGCCACTGGATGTGCATCCACAGCTGGGTAATAACGCTCAACTTGGCAAAATACTGGGGATCACGGCGCCGCAGCCGGTGTTAACGGCTGAACCTGCCGGCGTACTGCAAATGGGGCAGTTACCCGCGCCAGCAAAGCTCACACAGCTTGCGGCATCGCTTAGCCAGCAGCTAGAGCGTGAGGTTTTGCTCGAAGATGCCGGTATTGGTGAGATCCGCACTGTAGCCTGGTGTACCGGTGGCGGCCAGGGCTATATTGAACAAGCGGCGGCGGCCGGGGCGCAGTTATTTGTCACCGGCGAAGTGTCGGAGCAAACCATTCATGTCGCGCGCGAGCTGGGGATCCATTTTATCGCTGCCGGCCATCATGCCACTGAGCGCTATGGTATTAAGGCGCTGGGCGAATACCTGACGGCAGAACTTGGCCTCAGCGTCCACTTTATCGATATTCCCAATCCGGCTTAAAGCCGGCCTAACCAGATGCTTTAGCAAACGCCACTATGATGCAATCTAAGCCATTAAAAGATCGTAATTTTGATAACCTGGCCAGCCGCTTTGCCAGCAATATTTACCAGACTACCAAGGGTAAAATTCGCCAGGCCGTATTGCTGCGAGATTTGCTGGAATTACCCGAGCTCGCTACGCCGACCGCCATTCTCGATGTTGGCGGCGGCCAGGGTCAGCTGGCGCTAAAACTAGCAGCGCTGGGGCATCAACTGCATCTGACTGATATTTCGGCCGAAATGCTGCAGCTGGCGGCAGAGGAGGCAAAGCATCAGGGGCTGAGCGCGCAGTTACAGATCAGTCAGAGTCCACTGCAAGACTTACCGCAACGACTGGGCGGGCAACGTTACCCTTTGGTGCTGTGTCATGCGGTGCTGGAATGGTTAGCCGAGCCAGAAGCCGCGATAAGCCAGTTACGGCAACTGGTGCAGCCGGGTGGCCTAGTGTCGCTGATGTTCTATAACCAGGATGCACATCGCTTTAGTAATATCATTTACGGTAACTTTGCCTATGTACAGGCCGGGTTAAAAGCAAAAAAACCGGTACGGCTGAATCCGCAGCAACCGTTAGCGCCCCAGCAGGTATTGCAGTGGTGTCAGCAGGCGGGCTTTGTGCTGCTGGGGAAAACCGGGGTGCGCTGTTTTCATGATTATTTACGCGATCGCAGTCAACAGCAAAGTCACTATGCTGAGTTAGAAGCGCTTGAGCTGCAGTATAACCGGCAGGAGCCTTATGCTTCGCTTGGCCGTTATATCCATTTGCTGTTAAGAGCCTGAACGGCTTAGAAAGAACGGCTGCCGATCGGCAGCCGCAACGCAGATGACACCTTAATCGAATTCAAATTTGTATAACAAGTCGACCGCATTATCCAGACCCGATACAGCTTCCAGATACAGATTACGCAGCAGGCGGTAACGCAGCGTAAACTGACCAATTGGCTGAAAGATACCAATGCCGTATTTTAGCTGCAGATCCCGGGTTAGATAGCCACTTACCGTCACCTGCGAATTATCGCCGGCACCTTCGGTGTCCAGCATTAAATCACTAACGCCAAAGGCTTCACCGATTTCGCCAACCAGCTTGCCGCTGGAGGAAATACTCATACCAATCAGGCTGGTGGTAACACTGTTGGCGTTAAAGCCCGATTCGCTGTCCAGATCCTTGCCCATAATCAGGTATGACAGCGCATTGGCCTGGGGTTTCGCCGGTTCGGAGAAGATGGCGACCACCGGCTCATCAGCCGGGCCTGTGACCCGGATACCGGCAATGACATCATCTTCCATATTGGCTGGATTGCGAATGGCCTCAACGTTTAAAAACGGCTGATCGGCCGGGCCATTAAAGGTCAGTTTGCCCTGACGGATCAGCAAATCCTGGCCGTAAGCCCGGAAGGTACCATCAACCAGTGAGACTTCCCCGCGCACACTGGGGTTGAACTGCTGTTGCTGCACCCGCAGCTCACCTGCTAAGCGGCTTTTTAAGCCGAAGGCCTCCAGCCTGACTTGTTGCCCTAAGCGCACGCGGATATCGGTTTCTAATGTAAATTGACGGTTTTGCTCCTCAGTGATCGGTTGCAGGCGCCGGTCCAGCAGCACATGATCGCTGGATATACCGATGGCATTTTGCGGTAAAGTATTGACACTGATCCTTGCACGGGGCACCTGTAGGGTGCCGGTGAGCCGACTGCGACCCGGCTCGGCATTTAACAGCAGATTAGGTTGCACAAACAGCTCTGCTTGCGGGATTTGTAGTCGCAGCGGATCGCCACTGATCCCGAGGTTAGCTTGCCAGGCGTCAAGATCGCGCCAATCGGCAAAGCCTGCCAGGTCAATTTTGCCTTCAGGCGTGCGTACCAGGCCGTTTAACTCAGCGCGTTCACCGCGAAAGCTGACCACTAGGTCCGCCTGTTCGATATCAGTTGGCGCCAGTTTACCCCGTACTTTTAAGCCATCAAGGCGCAGCTCGCCACGCAGCTGCGGGTTGTCCAGACTGCCATCCAGACTTAACTGGCTGGACAGGGCACCGGCCAGTTCACTGTATTCATCAAGCAAGGGTTTTAAAAAATCCAGAGTCAGACTGGTGAGTGAAAGTTCGGCGCGCAGGGGTTTTTCGGCTTGATCCAATTCCGTAACTAAGGCTTGCGCTGTCAATTGGCCGCTATCAGCTAATTGTAACGTCAGCTTACTGCGTAACTGGTGGGCCGCCATTTCAGCGCTCAGTTCCAGATCGCGCCAGGGCAGGGTCACTGGTACGTCAAATTGTTGCAGCAACTGACCACTGACGCTTTGTAAACCAAAAGTCAGTTGCGGCGCCTGCCCGTGCCGCCAGTTTACATCGAGCTGAGCGGCAAGCTCACCATTAATGCTACTTTGTAGCGGTAACAGACTATTCAGATTTTCCAGCGGGTAGTCGCTTAGCGCCAGTTTCGCCTGCACCTGCGTAGCCGATAGCGTGGCTGTTTCGCTCAGGCAGAGTCTGGCATCTAATTGCGCCCAGCAATGTTCTGCCAGCGTCAGCTGTTGCGCCGGCAGATCTGCCTTAATAGCGAGTGGCTCGACGAGTTGCCAGTCACCTAACTGGCTGGCCAGTAACAACTCGGTTAGCTGCCCCTGCCAAAGCTGGCGTTGGCTTAGCGAGCCTGCCGCCTGCAGATTAACCGCCAGCCCTTCAGCTTTAAGCTGTGCCTTTAGCTGATGCGCATCTTCATCACCCGCTAAGCTTAGCTGTAATTCTTGTAAGCGTTGCTGTTGCCAGCGCGCTTGCGACAGCTGCAGCGTCAGGCTGGTGCGCAATTTATCTGCCAAATCAGTAGTGGCGGTGAGTGATGCCTGGCGTAGCCGGGCATCCTGATATGCCAGTCGCTCTGCGTTTAGCTGCAGTGTGACTTTTGGCGTCAGCATCGGGCCTGTTACGGCAATACTGCCTTGCAGTGCGCCGCGCAGCTCTGGGTAAGATAAGGCTGCATCCGGTACTGACAATTCAGCCTGCAGCTCCCAGTCTTGCTGCAATTGGCCATAGAGCCGTAACTGGTTATGGCCATGACTTAACAGCAGATCCGGGCTGTTAAACTGCCAGTCGCTAAAATCCGCATTGCTGTTCAAAGTCAAAGAGCCTGCCAGCAGCAGCGGCAGTTGCCGCAGTTCGCCTTGCATCGCCAGCTGTGGCAGTTGCAGTGCTAGACCGCTGTTTGGGTCCAGTTTACCCGCGACTTGCAATTGACCACTTAATTGTCCTTGATAATCCGGCCAGAAGGCACCGGGTTTAATGCCGTCCATCGCCAGCTGCAATTGCCAGTTCAGGGCCGGCTCTAAGTTAAGCTCGCCTCTGGCCTGCACCTGGCCATCAAGAGTAGTGAGCTGCAGCTCGCGGATAGCAGCACGTTGTTGCCAGTTAAACCAGCTGGCATCCAGACGCAGTCCGGCATCGGGGAGCCCCGTGGCTCGCAGCTCTGTGGCAAGGCTTAATTGCAGCTCGGTCAGATTGCCGTTTAGCTCCAGCGCCAGAGCGGAAAGCTGATAGTCCGGTTGCTCAAGCGGCCAGCGTAATTCCTGGGCTTGCAGTGCCAGTTGCAGCGGTAAGTCGGCACTGAGCAGTGCCAGTCGTCCTTGTAATGCCAGGTTAAGTGGCCCGCTAGCGTTGAACTCAGCAATCAGCTCGGCCAGCGAGCCGCGCAGTTGTCCCTGCAGACGCTGCCCGGCCAGGGCGGTGTCTTGCAGCAGGGCATCGAACTGCGCAGATAATGGAAAGTCTGTTGCTAAATCAAAATTGGCACTAAGCTGAGCTTGTAGCTGTGGATGCGTCAGTTGTAAATCAAGCAGGCGCACTTGCCGTGGCGTTAGCTGCGCACTAAAGGTCAGCAGCGGCAAGCTAAAGAGCTGCTCGCCTTGCTGCAGCTGACTGCGACTAAGCTGAAAATCATCAATAAAAATCGATAGCGGTAAGCTAAAGGGGATAAGCTCTGGTGCTGGGTAGGCGGTCAGCGGTTCGGCGTCACCGCTACTTTCTGCAAGTGTGATAGCCAAACCGTCCAGCCGGCCTTGCTGTAACTGTAGTCGGTTACCCCAGGCGTTCAGGCCAATACTAAAGTGCTGCCAGGCCAGTTGCTGCTCTGGCAAGTGAAGTTGTAGCCGTTCAATCAGCAGCCGGTCAATTTTTAACGGGATCGGAAACGCCAGGCCGGCCAGCCGTCGTGGCGCATTAGCCTCCGAAAGCGTTGTCGGTTCGCCTTGGCTGTCAAGTGCGGGGTCAGCTCCAGCAGTTGCCGCCTGTGCCGATACCTGCTCAGGGTGCCGATTGGTTATGCTGACGCCGCTTAGCGCCAGCTCGGGAATACAGAGCCGGAACTGGATCAGGCAGCGTTTTTGTAGCCGCAGTTGTAGCTGCTCCAGGCTAAGGTCCAGCTCAGGGCTTTGATAACTTAGCTGCTTGAGGGTTACGCCGCCAAGCCAGCTGCCGGAAGCCTGGGCAACCTTAAGTTCTGGCACGGCTTTTTCTGTCAGGTACAGGCTAAATCGTAAGCCGGACTGACTGAACAGCAACCAGCAGAGTAATAGTAACAATGCCCAGAGCGGCCAGAAAATGCCGCGGTCAAGCCAGGTTAGCAGGCGCTTCATAGCTCAGGTCCCAAAGAGAAATGCAGCTGGAAGGGTTTGCCTTCTGCATCCAAACCCCAGGCAAAATCGATTCGCACGGCACCTATAGGTGAGCCCCAACGGACGCCGAGGCCCACGCCTTTTTTCCAATCCGGTGTCTTGGTCCAGGCACTGCCATAGTCAGCAAAGGTTGCCAGCCACCAGTTACCGGTTACTCTATATTGATATTCCAGCGAGGCGGTTGCCATATAGCGGCCACCAATCAACTCACCGTCCTGGTTGCGGGGGGAAACAGACTCATAGGCATAGCCGCGCAGATTATTATCGCCCCCGGCAAAAAAGCGCAGTGACGGCGGCAAATTATCAACCGCTTCCATCAGCACCGCACCACCATCTAACCGGCTAACCAGACGATGCCGGTCGCCAAAGCTGTCGATATAACCAGCGCGACCGCGTAAGCGGACAAAGCTGGCGGCAGAGCCCCAACTCTGATCGGATACTTCGATCCCCAGTAGTAGACGATCCGCCCGGGTCGGCATGCCACTGCCGGTTTGCCGGCTGCGGGAAAAGCTGATCCCCGGCATAATTAAACTGCTGTTATCTTTCTGATCTGCCTGGGTATAGTCTTCATAGAGCCAGCGGATACTGGCGGTACGGTACCAATCATTGCGCAGCAGCCAGTGCCGCTCCAGTGCCAGATTCGATTCAATAGAGCGGGTGTCCTGATAATCGCGGTTACGCAGGCCATATTGCAACTGCCAGAAGTCAGTAGCAACGCTTTCCAGCGGCAGCCGGTAAGCGGCTTCAATACTTTGTTCCGCCTGCGACAGCGCCAGTTTGCTGTTCAGGCTGTGGCCGCGATCATTTAACCAGGGTTTTAGCCAGTTTAGTTTAATGCGGGCGCCGACGTCGTCAGAGTAGCCAATACCGGTTTCGATACTGTTGCGTTTACGCGGCGCGAGTTCAACATCAATTGGCAGCAGCCGCTGGTCGATGGCCTCGGTACTGGCCGTAACCAGGATAGAGGAGAACCAGTTGGTGTTAGCCAGTGCCTGGTTCAGTTCACCGAGTTGGGTTGCCAAATAGGGCGCGTCAGGCTGAAAAGGCACCAGTGAGGTCAGGCGCTCGGGGGCAATTTGCGAGCCGCTAAAGCGCACTTCGCCAAAGCGGTACCGCTGGCCGCTATCAAAATGTAAACGCACAAAGGCCTGACGCCGGGGTGGCGATACTTCCAGCCGCTGCAGGCTAAAACGGGCATCAAAATAGCCGCGACGCTGCGCCAGACTATTCAGGGCACTTTTAAAACTGTCATAACGACCATGGTGCACCACCTGGCCGACCTGTGGCGCCTGGCGTAACAGATGCTGAAACTCGGGATCCGTGGCCGCATCGCCCAGCACTTGAATATCGGTCTCGGTGATCCGAATTGGCTCGCCGGGTGTGACCTGAATTAATAAGCGGCTGCCATTGTTTCGGGTACTTTGCAGCGTAATGGTAATCTCGCTATGGTAGTAGCCAAGCGCCTGCATCGCTTGCGCAATATCTTGCTCCAGCCGGGCCTGAAAGCGCAGCGAGGTCGAAATCTCACCCGCTGTGTAGCGGTCGAGGAATAACTTAACGTTATCCTCCAACTCACCTGACAGACCTGTCAGACGCAGGGTGGTTTGCGCCAGTACAGCAGGGCTTAGCAGTAGCAAGGTTAATAACAAATAGCGCATTAAAATCCTGTTAAGATGCAGTCAATACCGGACAACTTGCTGGCGGCGGTATCGGTCAACTCAACTCAAAGTGTACCTTAAGCCTGAACGCAGTACAGTAAAACTGAGTCCAACTGCGGGAAATTTCGCCAGTTAAAGCGCGGTGTCTTGAAAGGATCACCTCTGACCAGCATTTCAGTTATACTGAGTGCCAAAAGTGCAAAAGGTTCACGCCGCGCGACGCTCGCGGCCAGTGTGTAACCTGATAGTAGATAAATAACGGCGCAGACAAGGTGAAAGTATGCAGCAGGTGGTGATTAGCGGCTCTGGGTTATTTACCCCCCAACACAGTATTAGCAATGACGAGTTGGTCGCAAGTTTTAATCAATATGTTGATCAATTTAACGCCGAACACGCGGCACAGATTGCCGCTGGTGAACTGGAAGCGCTGGAGTATTCCAGCAGCGAATTTATCGAAAAAGCCTCCGGTATTAAAGCCCGGCACGTACTGTATAAGGATGGCATTCTTGACCCCGAGGTGATGCACCCGGTATTTCGCAAACGCGGCGAAGATGAACTGCCAGAAATGGTCGAAATGGCGTTGCAGGCGGCAACTCAGGCGCTGGCGCAAGCCAATAAAACACCGGCCGATATTGATTTAATTATCTGTGCTGCTTCGAATATGCAGCGGCCTTATCCGGCGCTGTCCGTCGAGTTACAACAGGCGCTGGGCGCTGGCGGTTATGCCTTTGATATGAACGTAGCCTGCTCTTCGGCGACTTTTGCGATCAGTAATGCCGTTAATGCCATCCGTGGCGGTACGGCTAAAGTGGTGCTGGTGGTCAATCCTGAATTTGCTTCACCGCAGGTGGATTACCGCAGCCGCGACAGTCACTTTATTTTTGGTGATGTCTGTACTGCAACCATTATTGAAGCCGAAAGTAGCTGTACCAGTCGCCAGGCATTTCGCATTCTGGGTATGCGTTTAAAAACCACCTTCTCCAATAATATCCGCTGCGATATTGGCTATACCGAGCATTGCTTTAGCGAGCAAGATCCGAAGGCCCCGTTTTTTAAACAGCAGGGGCGTAAAGTGTTTAAAGAGCTGTTGCCTATAGTGGCTGAGGTGATTCTGGATGAAATGGCTGCACAACAGGTTACTGCTGACGATTTAAAACGTTTATGGCTGCATCAGGCCAATATCAATATGAATATCTTTGCAGCCAAAAAGATTCTTGGCCGCGATCCGTTGCCGGAAGAGGCACCACTGGTGCTGGATACCTATGCTAATACAGCGTCGGCAGGCTCGATTATTGCGTTTCATAAATATCAGCAGGGGCTACAAAGTGGCGACAAAGCGATTCTTTGCTCCTTTGGTGCCGGCTATTCGGTAGGCTGCTTAGTACTGGAAAAGTGTTAAGACATTGCGCTTGAGGTTAGCGGGAGAAAGGGGCCTGGCCCCTTTTTTCAGAGCCGGATCACCGAATTTTCGTCGTATGATACCCGCGATGGCAGATAGGCGTCAGCCTCCTCGTCGTTGAGCCAGGTACCACCATCAACCAGATAGCGGAATTGGTACTCACTATTTACCGGCAAGGTCAAAGTGGCACTGAATTCGCCACTTTTGCTTTTCTTCATCGGCAAGGCTGCCGGATCCCAGTCGTTAAATTCCCCCAGTAAAGCAACCTGTGTCGCGGCTGGTAGCCTGTCGGCAGTCAGTTTAAAGGTCACTTTGCAAGCGGGCTTAGTCTTTAAATACTGCTTACTGATGCTCATTGCTCACTCCTGTTGCTTTGGCATAACCGGTAACGTACCAGTTACCGTTTAAAGCTAACCTAAAGTGGGAACTTTGCCAATGCCTAAAAAGTAAGCATTCGATTGCAGTCATGCCCCATATCCGCCACCAGCATCTGGATAACTTTGTAACAAAATATATTTCTGTTAATTGTGCTGGGCGTGCCGTTTTAGTCTCTGATAAGTCATTAAAGCTTTGCCAGACCAGTAGTGGCGGGCGCTGCATAATCTGCCACTAAGTGATTGCCGTATTAAAAGTTTGGCAGGCGTGGTAGTTATGATTGGCTTGAAATAAAAATTAACATTCATGCTACTGCAGCATTTTTCACAACGGGTAAAATTGGTAGCAGTAAAACTATAATTAGCGGGACATCGAGTTCATGGCAACAAAATTTATCAAAGTTGGATTACCGGTCATTATTCTGATCAGTGCAGTGGGATTAGCCATAGGTTTGGGTGCAATGCGAAAACCTCCGGCTAAGGTCGTTGAGCAACGACTGCCATTACTGGTCAATACCATTGAATTGGCACCTCAGGATCTTACCTACCGCATTGCCTCGCAAGGCACAGTATCACCCAAGTTAGAAACCACGCTGATCTCTGAAGTCAATGGTCGGATTATCCGGGTGGCTGAGAGTTTTGTTGCCGGCGGTTTCTTTAAAAAAGGGGATTTGTTAGTCCAGGTTGAACCGGCAGATTATCTGACCGCGGTGAAAGCGGCAGAAGCGGCACTGGCCGGCGCAAAAGCCCAACTGGAAGAAGAGCGGGCGCGGGCGCGGGTAGCGGAAACCGAATGGCGTTCTTTTACCGAAGGTAAAGCTCCGGCTCTGGGTTTACGTCAGCCACAGCTGGCCAGCGCACTCGCCAACGTGCAGTCAAAAGAAGCCGAGCTGGAGCGGGCGCAGCGAGACTTGGCGCGTACCGAAATTCGTGCACCCTACGACGGGATGGTACGTAGCCGGATGGCCAATCTGGGCCAGTTTATCAGCCGCGGTAGCCAGCTTGGCAGCATCCTCGGTACTGAAGTCGCGGAGGTACGCTTGGCCTTATCCGATACCGATTTTGGATTCTTACCACAGCAACAGGGACAGGTGCAGCAGGTGCCGGTAGTGTTAAGCGCGACGATAGCTGGCCAGTCTTTGCAATGGCAGGCCAATATAGTTCGCACTGAGGGGGTGTTGGATGAACGTAGCCGGGTAATTTATGCCGTGGCGGAAATCCAGGATCCCTATCAGCGCGAAGGCACTGGCGTACCGCTGCAGTTTGGCCGTTTTGTACAGGCCCAAATCAGCGGTATCGCAGCGACTCAGGTGACCAAGGTACCGAGGCATCTGTTACGCCCAGGCAATCAGTTATTGGTAGTTGATGCCGAGCAACAACTGCAATTTCGCCAGGTGCAACTTAGCCGCGCCGATGCTGACTTTGCTTATATCGGCAGTGGCTTTGAAGCGGCTGATCGGCTGGTCGTTTCACCTGTTACCAACCCGCTGGCCGGGACCCAGGTACGGCTGACCGAACAGCAACCATTAGCTGAGACGGTCGCAAATGCCTCTGCAGTGCAGCAGGAGGCGCAATAAGTATGGATACTAATAAAGGTATCATCGCCTGGTTCGCTCGCAATAGCGTGGCGGCCAATCTGTTAATGATCGTGCTGCTGTTGGCGGGTTTGGGCTCAGTCTTAACCATTAAAAAGCAAACTTTCCCGGAAATTGAAACCGAGGTGGTGACGATACGGGTGCCCTATCTGGGCGCTGCACCACAGGAAGTAGAATCCGGAGTTATTGATAAAATTGAAGAAAGTATTCGCAGTGTTAACGGCATTAAGCGGGTGCGCTCAACTGCTGTAGAAGGGCTGGCAACGGTCAATGTTGAAATCACATCCGGCTACAATATCAGCGAAGTGATGGAAGAGATTAAAACCCAGGTTAACTCCATCTCTACCTTACCTGAGCAAACTGAACGGCCTGTGGTATACCGGGTGCGCTTTCAGAGTAATGTGATGTGGCTATCTCTTTATGGTGAAGCCACTGAGGCCACATTAAAAGAACTGGCGAAAAGTATTCGTGATGAGATTAAAAAGCTGCCGGGTGTCAGTAAGGTTGATGTGGTAGCCGCGCGCAATTACGAAATCTCAATTGAAATCCCGGAACACCGGCTGCGTGAGTATGGCCTGACCTTCGACCAGGTGGTCAGTGCGGTGCGTGGCAGTTCAGTCGATTTACCCGGTGGCGCTATCCGCTCGGAAAGCGGCAATATTTTGCTGCGAACCAAGGGCCAGGCTTATTATGAAGATGATTTTGCCAGTATCCCTTTAGTGCGCAATGCTGATGGTACCCGTTTGTTGCTGGGCGATATCGCTACCGTTACCGACGGCTTTATCGAGCGGGCGCGGCTGGCGACCTTTAATGGTCAGAACAGTGTATCGATCCGGATTGATGCGGTGGGGGAAGATGATACTTTGCGCATTGCCGGCACAGTAAAAAGCTATATTGAGAAAAAACGCCAGGAATTACCGGCAACCATTACACTCGATTACTGGGGGGACTCTAGCTATTACCTGCAAGGCCGTCTGGACTTGATGACCAGTAACCTGATTTATGGCGTTATTCTGGTACTGCTGGCGTTAACGCTGTTTCTGGAGTTCCGGGTGGCGTTCTGGGTGATGGTGGGTATCCCGATCTGTTTTCTCGGTGCCCTGGCGTTGCTGCCGCTGTCGTTTTTTAATGTCTCGATCAATATGATCAGCCTATTCGGCTTTATCCTGGTACTTGGGATAGTGGTCGATGACGCCATTATTATCGGCGAAAGCGCCTATAGTGAAATTGAAAAACGCGGTAAATCAACGGATGCGGTCATTGCTGGTGCTAAAAAAGTGGCAATGCCGGCGACTTTCGGCGTGTTAACCACCATTGCCGCCTTTGTGCCGATGCTAATGGTTGGGGGAGCGCAATCCGCGATCTGGGGCTCGATTGCCTGGGTAGTAGTGCTCTGTCTGGCGTTTTCTATTGTTGAATCCAAATTGATCCTGCCGGCGCATATCGCCAATATGAATACCAAACCATGGGATCCAAACCGTCGTGGTGTTTATGCCTTAGGACGATTCGGCAGTAATACTCTTAAGCGGGTGCGCGGCGCTGTTTCGCGGGTACTGTTTAGCTTTATTGAAAACCGTTACCGGCCCTTTATCGAGAGATGTATTGAGTTTCGCTATGTTACCATGGCGGTATTTTTTGCCATGTTGATTGTGATGTTTGGCGTGATGTCAGCAGGTTTTGTGCGTTGGGTGTTCTTCCCAAATGTGCCAAGCGACTTTATGCAGGCTAGCGTACAGATGGAAGAAGGCGCCTCCAATGAAGCAACGGTACTGGCAATCCAGGAAATCGAAGCCGCGTTGATGCGTGTCGATCAGCAGCTACTGGCCTCGGGTGAGGATATGGTTGTGAAACACCGGCTGGTGTTTTTAAACAGTGATACTGCCGGTCAGCTGGTGATTGAACTGGATAAAAGCGAGGGCCGTGAAATTGACGCCTTCGAGATCGCCCGCTTATGGCGTGAGCAAATTCCGGAGATCCCGGGTTTAAAAACCTTCCGCATTAATAATTCGACCATGGGAAGCGGTTCGGATATCGCGCTGCAATTACGTGGCCGCGACCTGGTGCAGTTGCAAGCCGCAACAGAAGAGCTAAAGGCGGCGCTGGCGGGTTACGAGGGCGTATTTGATATCGAAGATAACCTGCGTGGTGGCAATGATGAAATTGTGCTGGCGTTAAAACCTGAAGCAGATCTGTTGGGGCTTACCTTAGCTGATTTGGCGCGGCAGGTCAGAAATGGGTTTTATGGTGCCGAAGCACAGCGCGTGCAACGCGGCGGTGAAGAAGTAAAAGTCATGGTGCGCTACCCGCGGGAAGAACGCCGTTCCTTGGGTGACTTGGAGAATATGCGGATCCGCACGGCCAATGGTGGTGAGGTGCCGTTTTCACAGGTAGCCAGCTATACCTTGCAACCAAGCTTTAGCGCCATTAACCGGGTTAATGGTGAGCGGGCAGTGACCATTACCGCGGCGGCAGACAAGAGTCTGGTGGAGCCTGGCAAGGTGGTGTCTGAAGTGCGTCGCGGCATCCTGAAAGAACTGGAGCAAAAATATCCCGGCGTCAGTGGCCAGTTGGATGGGGCCAGCCAGGATGAAATGGATGCCCAGCGTGATCTAATGAAGGCTGCTGTCTTTGCGCTGTTCTGTATCTACGCCTTAATGGCGATCCCGCTGAAATCCTACTCCCAGCCGCTGATTATTATGAGCGTGATCCCCTTTGGTCTGATCGGGGCGGTGATTGGCCATATGCTGCTGGGCTTATCGATGAGCATTATGTCGGTGTTCGGCTTAGTGGCACTGGCAGGGGTGGTGGTAAACGACAGTCTGATTATGGTGGACTTTGTGAACCGCGCCCGGGCACAGGGGGTGGCGATTAAGCAAGCCGTGGTCGAGGCGGGAACACAGCGCTTTAGGGCTATTCTGCTGACTTCATTAACGACCTTCGTAGGTTTGGCACCGATAGTACTGGAGCGCAGTTTACAGGCGAAAATCGTGATCCCGATGGCAGTGTCGCTGGCATTCGGTATCCTGTTTGCAACCGTAATTACCCTGGTCTTGATCCCGGCACTTTATGTTATGCTGGAGGATGTAAAAAGACTGTTCCGTGGTAAGAAAGCCATAACGGCGACCTCCGAGCAGGGCTTCTCTAAATAACATCTGCAACTAGCATAAGCGGAGGTTGAGTGACCTTGCTGCAACTGCTGACAGCGGCAATGCCGCTGTTCAGCGTTTTTATCCTACTGGTTTTATTGCGCCTGCCAGCCCGGCAGGCGATGCCATTGAGTTTACTGTTATCCGCGTTATTAGCCCTGCTGGTATGGCAGGTACCGCTATTACACTTAACGGCCGCCACCCTGGAAGGCCTGGTGATCGCTGCCACTATTCTGTGGATTATCTTCGGTGCTTTGGTGTTGTTAAAGGTCTTGCTGTTATCCGGCGCCATGGCGGTGATTAAACAAGGCTTTGCCCGGCTTTCTGCCGACAAAAGAGTACAGCTGTTGATTATCGGTTGGCTCTTTGTTGGCTTTCTGGAAGGCGCGGCCGGTTTTGGTACCCCGGCGGCGATCGTGGCGCCCTTGTTGGTGGCGCTGGGTTTTACTCCACTTTCTGCTGTTGTGCTGGCACTGGTCGCGGATTCAGCGGCGGTGTCCTTTGGTGCTGTCGGTACTCCGGTGTTGGTCGGGCTGGCACAAGGCGTACCGGGGATCAGCGCGGTAGAGCTGCAACAAACGGCACTGCTGGCAATCAGTATCGATATCTTTGTCGCCAGTTTTTTACCTTTGCTGATGGTGCTGCTATACAGCCGCTATTTTAGTACTCAGGCTAACTGGCGTTATGGCCTGGCTGCCACGCCCTTTGCGTTATTCGCCGGCTTTGCCTTTACCTTACCGGCCTGGCTGGTCACCTGGTTGCTTGGTCCGGAGTTTCCCTCTGTCCTGGGTGCGCTATTGGGGCTGGCGCTAACCGCGACGGCAGCAAGGCGGGGCTGGTTAGTGCCAAAACCGGTGACAGCCGACAACAATCCGCCAGCTACAGAGCACACGCCTGAGATTACAGCGCAAAGCGCCCGGATCCCGCTTTGGCAAGCCTGGTTGCCCTATGCGCTGGTGGCCACATTATTGGTGTTAACCCGGGTGCCGGAACTGCCCTTTAGAGCGATGTTGCAAGGGCTAAATTGGCAATGGCAGCAGATCTTAGGCTCTGAACTCAGTGTTACTGTGGCGCCGCTGTATTTACCGGGTACGGTATTCCTGCTCACGGCCTTGCTGGCACTGTGGCTGTTTAAGGCTAAGTTAAGTGTGTTGCAGCAGGCGTTAACCCAGAGTAGTAAGATGCTGTTACCTTCCTGTATTGCGCTCGGTGCGGCGGTGCCGATGGTACGGATTTTCTTGCACTCCGATCTTAACAGCGCCGGTTTACCGGCGATGCCGTTGGCACTGGCTGAACTGGCGGCGGCACACCTGGCAGACTATTGGCTGGGTCTTGCGGCCATTGTTGGTGCCTTGGGCTCCTTTATTGCTGGCTCCGCTACCTTCTCTAACCTGATGTTTGGCAGCTTTCAGCAGCAGATGGCGCTGCAGGCGGAACTGCCGCAGTCTCTGGTACTGGCGCTACAAATGCTTGGCGCCAACGCCGGCAATATGATTTGTGTGGTTAATGTGGTGGCGGCGGCCAGCGTAGTGAATTTACATGGCCGCGAGGGGGAGATTATCCGTTATACACTGTGGCCGATGCTGTTTTATTGCAGCGGGGCGGCACTGGTGGCGTACTGGTTTTTCAGCTAAGCTGAAAGAAAACAAGGACCCTTATGAAAATTATCTTTCGTGCCAACGATATATTGGAAGCGCATATTATCGCCGGGATGCTTAATAGCCAGGGGATTGACACCTACGTTGGCGGTCATTATTTGCAAGGTGCGGTAGGGGATCTGGCAGCCCTGGGTTTTGCCAATGTCTTTGTCGCCGACGAACAGGCGGAGCAGGCAGAACAATTATTGCAGGATTATCAGCAAGCGGAACTGGTTGATTTTCCGCTTACTGATGAAGATGGCCTGGCGCCAGCTGGCTAGCCGGCACCCATAGTGCTGCTGCACATTAACACTCGATAATATTTACCGCCAGACCACCGCGTGAGGTTTCTTTGTACTTGGTCTGCATATCCTTACCGGTATCCCACATGGTTTTGATCACCTTATCCAGCGATACCTTGTGATCGCCACTGCCACGTAGCGCCAGTCGCGAAGCGTTAATGGCTTTAATTGACCCCATCGCATTGCGTTCAATACAGGGCACCTGCACTAAACCGCCAACCGGATCACAGGTTAAGCCCAGATTATGCTCCATGCCGATCTCGGCCGCGTTCTCAACATGCTGCGGGCTACCACCGAGAATTTCGGTAAGTGCCGCAGCGGCCATTGAGCAGGCCACGCCAACCTCGCCCTGACAACCGACTTCGGCGCCGGATATCGAGGCATTTTTCTTATACAAAATACCAATGGCGGCTGCGGTTAACAGATAGCGGCTGGCGATTTCCGGGCTGACCGGCTGAATAAATTTGTCGTAGTACATTAATACCGCCGGAATAATGCCGGCAGCACCGTTAGTCGGCGCAGTAACGACCCGGCCGCCGGCGGCGTTTTCTTCGTTTACGGCCAGCGCAAACAGATTGACCCAGTCCATCACCTGCAGTGGGTCGGCACTTTTCTCTGCCATCAGTTTTTTATGTAAGGCAGGCGCGCGGCGTTTCACTTTTAAGCCGCCGGGTAAAATGCCCTCGGTGCGAATGCCGCGCTCAATACAGGCGCGCATCGTCAGCCAGATATTATTCAGCTCGCTTTCAATTTGCGCACTGCTGCGCAGCACTCTTTCGTTTTCATGCATCAAACCCGAAATCGACAGGCCATGCTCTTTACACAGCGCCAATAACTCTGCGCCTGACTCAAATGGGTAGGGCGGTGGGTTAGCGGCGGCAAACTGACTGGCCGCTTCTTTTTCTTTGGCAAAATCTTCGGCTTTCACGATAAAACCGCCACCAATGGAAAAGTAGACCTCGCTTAGCAGCACATTTTTCTCGCTGTCATAAGCAATCAGTTCCATGCCATTCGAATGCTCTTTCAGCGTTTTCCGGCGGTGGAACACAATGGCGCCGTCGCGTGGGAAATTCACCGCGTGCTGCTGCGCCAGTTGTAACTTTTGGCTGTCATGCACCTGGCGCAGAATACCTTCTACCGCATCCGGGTCGACGCTTTCCGGCAAGTAGCCAGACAAGCCCAGGATCACCGCCTTGCCGGTGCCGTGGCCAACACCGGTCTGACCCAGAGATCCAAAGAGTTCAACCTTGATGCTATCGCAGCGGCTGAGCAGTTGTTGCTGTTGCAGCTGTTCGGTAAATTTTTTCGCCGCACGCATTGGGCCAACCGTGTGCGAGCTGGAAGGGCCAATGCCTATACTAAACATATCAAATGCACTGATTATCATAATTATTATACTTTTCTATTGTTCGCTGCTTTGCAAAGCGCTGAATGCCCCGCTTAGCAAATACAGTGTAGGGTTAACGCCATTCTTAATGGCGCCATTGTAGCGGATAGCCAGCATAACTGTAAGCGCTGCACAGGTCTGTTCAGTAGCAGTGGTAGCGGGCTTAGCGGCCAGAAATGATGCTGCAGGCGTAACGCTTTGTATACAGTTTCGTTTAAGAAACGTGCGTTACCAGCTGTTGAATAATGGCCGCCGTGGCACCCCAAATCAGTTTATCCTGATAGGGCATAAAATGGATCTGCCGTGACTTACCGCGCAGTGGTACCGTCAGTTGTAATCGGTGTTGTGGCGGCAGAAAAAAACTTAATGGTACTTCAAATACTTCACTGACCTCTGCGCTGGAAAGTTGGTAACTCTGACCTGCGTGCAGCAATCCAAGGTAGGGCTGAATTTGAAAACCGGTCAGCGTATTGTGCGCGGGTAAAGCGCCGAGCAAGCGGATATGCGCCGCGCTAATGCCAATTTCTTCTGCGGTTTCACGCAGCGCAGCGTCAGCAGCGCTCTCGCCGGGTTCCAGCATGCCGCCCGGAAAACTGATTTGCCCGGGATGATGCGCCAAGGTGAGGGCACGGCGGGTAAACAAGATGTTCAGCTGATCAGCAGAATAGATCAGTGGCACCAGTACCGCGCTTTGCCTGAGGCCTACAGCAGGCTGCGGGCTGAGCTGCGGCAGCGGTCTGAGGATAAAGCGACTGACAAGTTGTTGTAGCTGCATCGGCGCTCCACTGTCTATTCTGGCGGCATGGCGCTTAACACCGGTAGAATTTTTGCCACCTTATCCAGCGTTTCCTGATACTCGCTGTCAGCTTTCGAATCCGCCACCAGACCACCACCAGCCCAGCAATAGATCTGCCCCTGTTCACAAACCAGGGTGCGGATCGCGATATTGGTATCCATACGGCCGGTACTGCTGATATAGCCGATGGCGCCGCAATAGACGCTGCGCCGGTGGGGTTCCAGCTGTTCAATTAATTGCATGGCACTGATTTTCGGGGCGCCGGTAATAGAGCCGCCGGGAAAGGCCGCCCGCAGCAAATCACAGGCGCTATTCGGTGCTGCCAGGGTGCCGGTAACGGTACTGACCAGATGATGCACGGCCGGAAAGCTCTCAATTGCAAACAATGCCGGCACCTCGACCGAACCCGGCTGACACACCTTACCCAGATCGTTGCGCAGCAGATCAACGATCATCACATTTTCGGCGCGATCTTTCGTCGAGGTTTGCAGATTTTCGGCTTCAATCTGGTCGGTTTGGGCACAGAACCCACGCGGCCGGGTACCTTTTATTGGTTTGGTTTCAATCTGACCATCCTCAAGCAGCAAAAAGCGTTCCGGCGAGATACTGAGTACGGCGGCGGCTGGCAAGCGGATAAAGGCAGAAAAAGGCGCTGCATTTTTTTGCCGCAGCTTTAGATACGCCAGCCATTCATCGCCCTGATAAGCGGCGCTAAAGCGCTGTGCCAGATTGATTTGGTAGCAGTTACCGCTACTGAGCTCTTGCTGTACCCGGGCGAATTTATGCTGATACTCAGCCTGGGTCATATTGGCTTGCCAGTCACTTTGCAAACTAAAGGGGCGGCATAGCGGCGGTTGCGTGCGTAATCTTTGCTGCAATTTATGCCAGTGTTGTTCTGCATCCTGCCGGTAGTCGGTGTACCATAGCTGCTTCTGTTGTTGGTCATAAATCAGCGCCCATTGATACAGACCCAGCGCCATATCCGGTAACTGCAAATCAGCTTGCGCCTGTTCCGGCAGGCGTTCCAGATAGCGGCCCAGATCATAACCAAAGTAACCAAGGGCGCCGCCGACAAAGGGCAGCTCACTGTGACAGGGCGTAGCAAAGTAACGCTTTAGCGCACAGTCTAATACCTTGAACGGATCGGTTGTGTAATGATGGCTGCCGTGCTCGTCGGTCAGGATGGTTTTACCGTGCTGGCTATGCAGGGTTGCCACCGGCTGTGCCACCATAATCTGGTAACGGCTATTCGGGTGACTGGCATCCGCTGAATCGAGCAACATTGACCAGGGCTCACTGGCAAAATGGGCGAAGATCTCCAGCAGAGAGAATTCGGGTTCAGATTTGGCGTCGTATATCAGATACTGCTGCATGATTTGGACTAGCCGCTGTTGGGGATGCGCGCTATCATACCAGCACCCACACTAATAGTTAAATGTCTCGCCGCTTGGGCGACAGAGGAAGGGCAAGCATGACGGTTATTCGCCAACAAGATTTTATTGAAAGCATCGAAGATGCACTGCAGTACATCTCCTATTATCACCCACTTGATTTTATTCAGGCACTGGAAGTGGCTTATCACAAAGAGCAAAACCAGGCCGCGAAAGATGCCATTGCACAAATTCTGATTAACTCGCGGATGTCAGCAGAAGGCCATCGTCCGATCTGTCAGGATACCGGCATTGTTACCTGCTTCGTTAAGATTGGCATGGATGTGAAATGGGATAAAACTGACCTGACGGTACAGCAAATGGTTGATGAAGGCACCCGCCGTGCTTATATGAACCCGGATAACCCGCTGCGGGCCTCTATTGTTGCTGATCCGGCCGGTTTGCGTAAAAACACAAAGGATAATACCCCGGCCGTGGTGCATATCGATCTGGTGCCTGGTCATCATGTCGAAGTGATGATCGCGGCTAAAGGCGGTGGCTCAGAAAATAAAACCAAGATGGCGATGCTGAACCCGTCAGATTCTATTGTCGATTGGGTGCTGGAAACCCTGCCAAAAATGGGTGCTGGCTGGTGTCCGCCAGGGATGCTCGGCATCGGTATTGGCGGTACGGCGGAAAAAGCCGCGGTGCTGGCGAAAGAATCGCTGATGGAGCCGGTGGATATTCAGGAGCTACTGGCTAGAGGGCCGCAAAATGCGGAAGAAAAATTGCGGTTAGAGTTGTATGAAAAAGTCAATAAACTGGGCATTGGCGCCCAGGGCCTGGGTGGCTTAACCACGGTGGTGGATGTCAAAATCAAATCGGTACCTACTCATGCGGCCTCATTGCCGGTGGTAATGATCCCGAACTGTGCCGCCACCCGCCATGTACATTTCCATTTAGATGGTTCTGGCCCGGCCGATATTACGCCGCCGAAGCTGGAAGACTGGCCGCAGGTGACCTGGGAGTTGGGCAGCAATGTACGCCGGGTTAATCTGGATACCGTGACGCCAGAGGATGTGCAAAGCTGGCAAGCCGGTGAAACCGTGCTGCTAAGCGGTAAGATGTTAACCGGCCGTGATGCGGCGCACAAACGTATTGCCGATATGCTGAATAAAGGCGAAGGCTTACCGCAGGGCGTCGATCTGAAAAATAAATTTATCTATTACGTTGGCCCTGTTGATGCCGTACGTGACGAAGTAGTAGGTCCGGCCGGTCCGACAACCGCGACCCGGATGGATAAATTTACCGAAATGATGTTGTCGCAAACCGGTTTGCTGGGCATGATTGGTAAATCTGAGCGCGGTGATCAAACGGTTGAGAGTATCAAGCAGCATAAAGCCGTTTATCTGATGGCCGTGGGCGGCGCCGCTTATCTGGTGTCGAAAGCCATTAAGAAAGCCCGGGTCGTGGCCTTTGCTGATCTGGGTATGGAAGCGATCTATGAGTTTGAAGTCGAAGATATGCCGGTAACCGTAGCGGTGGACAGTAACGGTAATAACGTGCATAAACAGGGCCCGGCGATCTGGAAAGCTAATATTGCCGAGCTGGATGCCAAACTGAAAGCCTGATTCTAACAAGGCCGCAGCCACGACTGCGGCTTTTTACTAACTGGGGGAAGCATGAAACATCTGAGTTTAGTGGCGTTAGCACTTTTCAGTGCTGGTGCGCTGGCCAAAGGACCACTGACGGTCGAACATCTGAATCAACATAATAAAATTGGTAATCTGGCTTTGTCGCCGGACGGCCGTACCCTGGTTTACAGCCAGACTAACGGCGGTTTTGCGCCGGCTGATACCAGCCATGATCTCTATTTAATGCAACTGGGTGAAAATCGGCAAGTTCGCCGTTTAACCGAAAACAGTAGCCGCGAAACGGCGGTGCAGTGGCACCCGGATGGCAAGAGTATTTTCTTTTTAGCCAATCGCACTGGCAGCACCCAGCTGTGGCAAATGTCGCTGGAGGGCGGTGAAGCCCGTCAGGTGACCCGGCTACCGTTACCGGTAAATGGCTTTAAACTGGCCAGTGATGGTAAAACCCTGGCGCTGAGCTTAACGGTGAAACCCGGTTGCCAGACGCTGCAATGTACGCTGGATGCCAAAGCCAAAGAGGCGGAGCGCAAAGATACGGCGCTGGCTTATGATCAGTTGATGGTACGGCATTGGGATCACTGGCTGGATCAGTATCGCGAACATCTGCATGTGGCGGTGCTCGGCGATGTTCCTGTTACCGATGCGAAAAACCTGATGGCCGACTGGAATACCAATATCGCCGGCATCAGTGAAGTCGCCTTTACGTCTGATAATCAGCAACTGGTATTCAGTGCTAAGATCCCTGCGGTTGATCAGGCCTGGCACACTAACTTTGATTTGTTTCAGGTGTCGATTAATGGTGGTGAGAAGGTCAATCTGACCGCGGAAAACCCGGCCTGGGATGCCAAGCCCAAGTTCTCCAATGATGGTCGTTTTCTGGCGTATCTGGCGATGCAAAAGCCGGGCGCTGAGGCAGATCGCTTTGGTTTAATGTTGTTGGATTTGATCACTGGCGAGCGCAAAGAAGTGGCGCCAAACTGGGATCGCTCGATTTCTGATTTCTATTTTGGCCGTGATAACAGAACCATCTATGTCACCACTCAGGATGTCGGCCAGTACAGTATCTACGCTATTAATACCAGTTTTGGCGATGTGATTAAACTGTATGGCGATGGCTACGCCGGTAATCTGCAAGTTGCTGCGGATAAGCTGGTGTTCACCAATCACCGGCTGAATATGCCAGCCGAAATTTTCCAGACCAATGCGGATGGCTCTCAGCCGCAGCAATTAACTCAGGTTAATGGCAAATGGGCCGAAGGCATTCAGTTTGGTGACTTTGAACAGTTCAGCTTTAAAGGCGCTGAAGATGCTACCGTCTATGGTTATCTGGTTAAACCCTGGAACTTTGAGCCAAACAAAAAGTACCCGATGGCCTTTTTAGTGCATGGTGGCCCACAAGGTAGCTTTGGCAATATGTTTAACGAACGTTGGAATGCCCAACTGTATGCAGCCAAAGGCTATGCGGTGGTGATGGTCGATTTCCACGGCTCTACCGGCTATGGTCAGGCCTTTACCGACTCAATCAGCCGTGATTGGGGTGGCAAGCCGCTGGTTGATCTGCAAAAAGGCTTTGCGCATGTGGTGCAGGCTTATCCGTGGATCGATGGCAATCGTGCCTGTGCGCTGGGTGCCTCTTATGGCGGCTTTATGATGAACTGGATCGCCGGTAACTGGCCGGATGGCTTTAAGTGTCTGGTTAACCATGCCGGCTTATATGATATGCCAAGCTTCTACGGCAGCACCGAAGAGCTTTGGTTCCCAGAGTTTGATCTAGGTGGCACGGCCTGGAACCCGGAGTCAGACTATCAGAAATTTAACCCGGCGGCGCATGCCGATAAATGGCAAACGCCGATGCTGGTGATCCATGGCCTGAAAGACTATCGGGTACCTTATGCACAAGGCTTAGGTGCCTTTACTAACCTGCAGCGCAAGGGTATTGAGTCGCGCCTGGTGATTTTCCCGGATGAAAACCACTGGATCTTAAAGCCAGATAACCGGGTGCGCTGGTATAACGAAGTATTCCAGTGGCTGGAAAAATATACCCGTTAATATAATCTGTTGTTGTGAGAACCCCGTGCTGTTTGGCGGGGTTTTTTATTTGTCAAAGCGTGATACGAAATGACGTAACAGGGAGTTAGTACTCGGCAAAAGGCTTTTCATTGCGCGAAAGCTGGCGTCGCGGTGCCGGTACGCCGTATTTTAACCGCAGACGCTCGGCAAAACCTTCACGCTCCAGCTGAAACAACATCTGCGTGAGCCTTGGGATCAGCTCCTGATGTTGTCGGTGTAGAAAATGATAATCCGGCAGGCTTTGTAGAATTTGCTCACTGATCGGGAATGGGCTA
This sequence comes from Alishewanella sp. HH-ZS, assembly GCF_001704375.1. Taxonomy (NCBI): domain Bacteria; kingdom Pseudomonadati; phylum Pseudomonadota; class Gammaproteobacteria; order Alteromonadales; family Alteromonadaceae; genus Alishewanella; species Alishewanella sp. HH-ZS. The sequence goes on from NZ_LZEJ01000007.1 coordinate 62,032, forward strand.
GTGGCATTGAGTTTGTAAGCCGGAAACAGCACACCATCGACTTTGCCAGTCAAAAACATTTGTTTGGCGGCATCCAGACTACCGCTGCCGATCACCTGACGCGAGGCAGGTAGCTTACGCAGCAACTCTTCGACAATCAAGGTGCCGCGCACATAGGCCAGGCTTTGGACTTGTGACAGCTGACACCCGGCACAGCGTTGCTGGTTAACATAGAGGTAAACATGGGTATCAAACAGCACATAAGGCACTGGCAACAGATTCTTATACTGCTGACTAATATGCAGCACACGCGCCAGTTCACCGGCCAGATTACCTTTATCAGATTCGATTAAACTGCGACCCAGCGGCACCTCGATAAAGCGGGCTTCGACACCAAGCCGTTGATAAGCTTCTGTTAGCAGGCTTTGGCTATAACGGGAAGCCGGCGAGCCCAGCGCCTGGCGAAACTCCAGCACGGTCTGTGCCGGCACATTAGCATAAGCCGGCAGCAACACACTCAAAGCTAAAAATAACCCCAGAATCCGCATCAGCTACTTATAAATCCTTTTACTGTCAAACAAAGATATTGCCCGCGTCTGATGTGCAGCAGCTAGCAACTGCGCCATTAAATACGCGATATTATAACACTATTTTCGGTTACGTCAGCCATGAGGTAAGGTTAGTTGTTTCTGCCAAAGGGACAATGCTTGCAGCAATTGCCGGATATTGTCCTGGATTTTTTGATCCAGCAGGTTTCCCTCATGGTCAAAGGCGCCGCTAAAGGCATTGGCAAAGACTTCCGGCTTATTCAGAGGGTGTAAGTCCAGATAAACACAGACCTGGCGTAAATGATATTGTGAACGGGAACTGCCCATACCACCGGCAGAGCCGAGGATTGCCACCGGTTTACCGCGTAACAAGTGGTTATCCGGTTCCCGTGAGGCCCAATCCAGTGCATTTTTCAACGCTGGCGCCAGTGAGTAATTGTACTCCGGGCAGGCTAGCAGCAAGGCATCCGCCTCGGCAAACTCTTGCAGTAGGGTGCTTACGGCCGCAGGCTTCTCCGCCAGATCAGCATTATAGAAAGGCACATCTAAAAGATCGGCGATATGGATCTTCATACCGGTGGGGGCGTTTGCCTGGGCAAAACGCAATAAACCCCGGTTAGTCGAACGGGCGCGTAAACTACCACAGATCGCAAGTACCTTAATTGTCATAATTTATCCTCATCATAGCCAAATATCCTTAACAGCTTAGCTGAAGTTAGGGCGTGTTGACGTTTTCTGCTTAGATTTTGTTTGCTTGCGCGAACCCTTCGGGCTGCTAACGTCAAAAGCCCTGGGGTTTTGCTGCAGTTCAGCTGGCTGGCGGTGACAGGTCTTAGCTGCTAGAATGCCGCAGTCTGGTGAGCTACGAGCTTGAAAAGGGAATCAGGTGGAATACCTGAACTGTACCCGCAACTGTGAAACGCGCTGCAGCTAATACCACTGTGTCAGTATTGATAACGGGAAGGTGGCTGTGGGTTATCGCGTTAAGTCAGGAGACCTGCCAGAACACGAATGTTGTCTTCGATACGCCCGTGCGGGAATACACGGTAGCGCCTTTGCCCTGCCTGCAGCTTGTACTGCCGGTTGTCCTTGGTTGCTGCCCATTAACTAACTGGACAATCGCGTGAGCGCCATTTATTCATTACAGCAAATTAATCTGAGCTATCCGCAGCAGCGGCAGCGCACCCAGGTGCTGCAGGATATCAGCCTGGAGCTGGCACCCGGTGAGCTGGTGGGAATTATCGGCCCGAATGGTGCCGGCAAAAGCTCGTTGCTGTCGCTGTTAAGTGGTTGTCCGGCGCCAGACAGTGGCAAGCTGTTGTTTGCCGGTAAACCCCTGGCCAGTATCCCACTGCGGCAATTAGCCCGGCAGCTGGCATTTTTACCGCAGCATAATCCACCTTTAACCGGTTTAAGCTGTTATCAGGTAGCTGCACTTGGGCTCTTGCCGCACAAAAACTGGTTTGAACCGGATAACGATTATGATCGGCAACAAGTGTTACTGGCACTAAGCCAAACCGGTTTACTGGAAAAACAACAGCAGCCGGTCGAGAGCCTGTCGGGTGGCGAATGGCAACGGCTGACGCTGGCCCGGGCGCTGGTACAACAGGCCAGTGTGTTATTGCTGGATGAGCCGACTAACCATCTGGATGTGAAACATCAGCATCAGTTGCTTCAACTGCTGTTGCAGCTGAAAAAAACCGTCATTTGCGCTATCCATGATCTGGATCTCGCTGCGCGCTATTGTCATAAACTATTGCTGTTGGACCAGGGTAAGGTGCGTGCCTTTGGCCGTCCGGATCAGGTGTTGCAACCGGTATTACTAAGCGAGGTATTCGAATTACCGGTAGCAGTCAGTCAGCATCCGCAATATGGCTGGTGGCAGGTACAATTTATCAGCCCGCAGGTCGCATTATGAGCCGCTGGACCCGTTATTACCCGTTGGCGTTAGGCTTGCTCACGTTGGTGTTGCTGGTAAGTGTCGTGATAAGCCTGTTGCTTGGCAGTGTCTCCTTTCCGTTGTCGACGCTGGCGGCGGCAGTGCAGTTCAACGGGACTGAGCCATTGGCCGAAACCATTATCTGGCAATTGCGGCTGCCACGGGTACTGACCGCCCTACTGGTTGGGGCTGGCTTAGCGGTCAGCGGCGCTGTGCTACAAAATGCCAGCCGTAACCCACTGGCCGATCCTTATTTATTTGGTTTGATGGCCGGTGCAGCACTGGGCGCGACTATTGTCAGCATCGTGTTGCCAGAGCAGCAACTGAGTATGGCGCTGGGTGCCTTTGTCGGGGCCATGCTGGCGATTGTGCTGGTGCTGGCGGTAGCCATGCGTCAGCAACGACAACGCATTGAGATCACGCTGTTAGCCGGGGTAGCGGTATCCTTTATGCTCAGTGCTATCAGCAGCTTTATTTTGTATTTTGCCGAGCCCTTTGCCGCCAACCGGGTGATCTTCTGGTTAATGGGCAGTTTAAGCCGCAGCAGCTGGCAAAGCTTAATGTTAATTGGCCCTCCGGTCGTCTTGCTGCTGCTGCTGGCGCTGGCACTGCGACGGCAACTGGATGCACTGTTATTATCAGACAGTAGCGCCCGCAGCCTCGGCATCCGGCCCGAGCGTCTGCGCCTGGTGTTGCTGATTGCCACGGCGCTGGTCAGTGCGGTGATTGTGTCACAATGCGGCGGTATCGCCTTTGTCGGTCTGTTGGTGCCACATATGGTGCGTTATTTGTTTGGTGTCACCGCTGTGCCCTTGCTGCTGGGATCGGCCTTATTGGGCGCGGTCTTTATGTTATGGGTCGATAATCTATCGCGGACCTTGTTGGCACAGCAGGAAATCCCGCTAGGGGTCATTACCTCAGTGCTGGGAAGTCTCTTTTTCTTATTGTTGCTACGGCGACGGGTGTAATGGGGAGTACAGATGTCAGAGCAGCTTAAACAACAGCAGCATCAGGCCAGACAGCAACGGCTAAAAGCTCAGGTTGATGCGGCGGTAGCCCGTGCCAATATTGAGAAAGGGCTGCTATTGGTGTTAACCGGCAATGGTAAGGGGAAGTCCACAGCCGGTTTTGGTACTGTGGCCCGTGCCGTCGGACATGGCTTAACGGCAGCGGTGGTGCAGTTTATTAAAGGTAGCTGGGACTGTGGTGAGCGTAATTTACTGCAGCAACATGGCGTGGAGTTTGCGGTAATGGCCACCGGCTTTACCTGGGATACGCAGGATCGGGCCGGTGATATTGCCGCGGCAGAGTTGGTGTGGCAGGAAGCGGAGCGCTTTTTGGCTGACGACAGCATCGATCTGGTGCTGCTGGATGAACTGACCTATATGCTGACCTTCCATTATCTGCCGCTGGAGCGAATTGAACGGGCGCTATTAAATCGGCCAGCAAAACAACATGTGGTGATCACCGGCCGCGCCTGTCATCGTCGTTTAATTGAGTTAGCTGACACGGTCAGTGAGGTACAGGTGGTGAAACATGCTTTCGATGCTGGTGTCAAAGCACAGCGCGGTCTGGATTGGTAAGATGCGCCCATATCTGCTGCTTTGCCTGCTACTGTGGCTGCCTTTAAGTAGCCAGGCCGCGACCAGCGCAGTACCGCAACGGCTGATCAGCCTGACCCCGCATCTGACCGAATGGGTGTATTTGCTCGACGCCGGTGAGCGGCTGGTGGCGGTAAGCGATTATTCCGATTATCCGGAGGCGGCCAAATCCTTGCCGTCCTTTAATACCTTCGGTGCCTTAAATGTCGAGGCGATCCTGGCGCTGAAGCCAGATCTGGTGCTGGCCTGGCGTGGCGGTAATCCGGAGGCCGATTTACAGCGCCTGCAGCAATTCGGCATTCGGGTGTTTTATTCTGAGCCAGTATTACTGGATGATATTGCCAGCGAGCTTGTTGAGTTAGGGCTGCTACTAGGTCAGGTAGAGCAAGGACAGCAGCAGGCCGCTGCTTTCCGGCAACGACAACAGCAACTGGCGGCCCAGTATCAGGCCAAATCAGCAGTGCCGGTATTCTTTGCGCTCGGGACTGAGCCTTTAATGACGGTTGCCAATCAAGCCTGGCCAGCGCAGGTATTATCGCTGTGTGCGGCACAAAATATCTTTGCCGATGCGAAAACCGATTATCCGCAGGTAGCGCTGGAGCAGTTATTAGCCCGCCAGCCAGCAGTAATAGTGCAGGCCAGCCGCGAGGCGAAAACTGAACACAATGCGTTCTGGCAGCGCTTTACGCAGCTACCGGCGGTACAGCAGCACGCCTTTATCACGCTGGATGCTAATCAGCTATACCGCGCGACGCCACGGATCCTGGATGCTGCAGCGACCTTGTGTCAGCAGTTGGAGATTTATCGCGAGCCCTTGCTACAGTAACTCAAGTTGATAATCGCCGCTGGCAAAGGCGGCGGCCAGCTCATGTGAGCGCTGCAGGACTTCCTGCCAATAGGCGATACGCTCAGCATCGGGCAGTTTAAAGTCTTTGCGATCCGGTATCTTGGCATAGGGCAGGCTGCGCACCCAGGCGTCGCTGGGACAGAGGATCACCACATTATGCAGCAGCGCCGGCTTCACCCGGCGCCAGGGCAGGGCTTTATCAAACCAGCCCGGCGTCAGGCTGGGGTAAAAATGTGGGTAGAGCACCAGTCCCTGTTCAGTAAAGGACTGATTAAAATGATAGTCGGTAATGCCGCCGTCAAAATAGCGGCCCGGTTTGGCGTGGCTGATATTCTCAATCGGTTCCAGTACCATCGGGATGGAGCCACTGGCAAGAATCGCCGCTTTCAGATTGTCATCGTTTAGGGCGACATGCTCGGTCGGCAGTTCCGCACTGTGCATCAGAGAGGCGCAGGCTCCGGGGGCATAAAAATGTACCCGCTGATAAAAAAACTGCAGTAAGGAGCGGTTAAGCAGGTTGGCAGTAGCGGTCAGGCCGAGCGCTGCTCCCTGTAACAGGCTGTTGCGGGTGCGGGTCAGACCTTTCGCCCGATCAACAATCAGATGTAGTTTCATCACCGGATTATCCAGCACTTCGCGACAATGGCTGGCTGTTGGCAGGACCTGATCGATAATGGCATGCGAGATCCGGGTGATCAGCTTCAGATCGGCACCCTTCGGGTAGCAGATCTCCGAATAGGCTTTGGCGAAACGGGCTGATGCGGCGACGGCATCCTGCTGAGCATAGCAGCTAAAACGCCAGGCTCCGGCGGAGCTGCCTAATAAATGTAATGGTTTCTGACGGCCGGCAAAAAACTCAGCCAGCAGATACTGATCTAAACCATAAAGGCAAAACCATTTCGGACCGCCGCTGGCGCCGACCATCACCTCAATATCATTCGCCTTCAGGCCAGCCTGCTGGATATGGCGCCAGGCGGTAGCACCGGCTAATACGCGTAGTGGTGACTGCACTGTCACTCCTTTTCTGACTGCTAGTTCCCAAACAATGTCTGATGCATCCGTTCGGCGTAATCGTCAGTCATTCCGGAAAGATAATCGCAAATAACCCGCTGTTTGGCGGTGTTATCAACCGCTGCCTGCCAGCGGGCCTGGGTATTTAGCGGTAACAAGCGCTGTGGATCTGAGCTAAAGGCATCAAATAGCTTTAACAGCATATTCTGACAGCGAAAACGCGACTGCTGGATCTCCGGTAGCTGGATCACGCAGCGGTAGACCAGATTCTTAAGGGTCTGCAACATATGCTGCTCGGCATCTGCCAGCCGGGCATTGTAGCGGATCAGCGGCTCTTCGCAAGTCGGCAGGCTTTGATAAAGGCTAACCGAGGTAATTAACTGATTAACCAGTGAACCAATGGCATCTTTGCGTAAATGATGTTTTGGACTAAATAACTTAGTCGCCAGTTCGGCCAGCTGTCGCTGATATGTTTGCTCCAACTGGGCAAAAGGTGTGGCAGTAAAATCCTGCCATTGTTGATAGCGCAGGTTGCCAAGTACTATCGCATCTTCCAGATCATGTACGCCATAGGCGATATCATCGGCCAGCTCCATAATGGAGGCATCCAGAGACTTGTGGCAGGACTTTTGCCAGGGTGACTGTGTCAGCTGTTGTACCTGCTGAAAGCTTTGCCGATCGGCTGCACTGAGCGGCGCCAGCACCCAGTCCAGAATATCACTGTCGGCGGCGAAAATGGCTTTAGCGGGTTTCCAATCGGCCAGACTCAGTGGGTTATCAACGCCGGGCAACAGCGGGATTTCGGGTTGTAACACCGGGTATTTCAGCAAGCCAAGCAGGGTGCGGCGGGTAAGGTCCATACCATGAAACTCGGTATAGGGTTCGAGCTTGGCAACGATCCTTAGCGTTTGGCCATTACCCTCAAAGCCACCATAGGGTAACATTTTAAAGTTCAGTGCGGTTTCACCGCCATGACCAAAGGGCGGATGCCCCAAATCATGCGCCAGGCAGAGTGCTTCCATCAGGCTATCATCGGGTAACAAGCCTTGCAGCGCTGGTGGACAATTTAACCTTAGTTGGTTAACCAGGCCGGTGCCTATTTGCGCGGCTTCCAGCGAGTGTGTCAGGCGGGTGCGGTAAAAATCGTTCTGACCGATGCCGAGGATCTGGGTTTTCGACTGCAGGCGGCGAAATGCGGCCGAGTGCAATACTCTGGCCCGGTCGCGCTGCCAGGGCGTACGGTGATCTCTGGGTCTATTATCCGGCGCATCAGAGCGGCGGGCTTGCCATTTTTCCGTCATCCTAGTCCACCAATTAATAACGATTCAGTAACTTATCATAAAGTAAATGCGGTCCAGAAGCGATGCTAGACTTCCCTAAATTTATACTGTATAAATAAACAGTTTCAGATAATAACGCAGTCAGAGTACTGAGGAGTCAAAAAATGGCAGTGATCACCAAATATGTCGTGGAACGCAGTGGAGTAGAAAAAATGACCTTTACCAGTAAAGCGGAAGCCGATGCCTACGATAAAATGCTGGATACGGCTGATGCGCTACAGGTGTTGTTGTCTGCGTCTGGTCAGCTGGCAGATGAAGCTCAGGCAGAGGCGCTGGCACTGTATCTGGCGCAGCAAAAAGAGCCCTTGCTGGTGGCGCTGGGCGTTAAAAAAGCGGCCAAAGCCGGTAAGCAAGACAGCGAGGAGCAGACCACAGCAAAACAGGATGATACCAGTAGCAACGGCCTTAAAGCCGTGGCGGCCGGCCACGCCGCCTGATTTGGCATCGCATCACGCCAGGATCCCCTAGGACAACGCTAAGCCATCCGCTTTATGCGGCGGCTTAGCGGGCGACTTTGGCTAAGCCGGTTTGCCGGCTGTGGCTCGCGCCGTGATTTTTTGCTGCCAGTAATGCTGCAGATCGCGTTTTACTTCCGGCAATAATAAGTACAGCGCCAGAATATTCGGTACTGCCATCAGAAAAATCATCGAATCGATAAAATCAAATACCGCCATAATGCTCGGCACCGCTCCCATCGATACCATGCCACAGAACAGCAGTTTGTACAGTGTAGTGAGTCGGGGGTGGGTGCCGACGATATAACGCCAGCCGGTCAGGCCATAGTAAGACCAGCTGAGTACTGTCGAAAAGCCAAACAGCAGCAAGGCCACCATCAAGACCAGTGGGAACCAATCAAATACCGTAGCAAAGGCACTGGAGGTAATTTGCACACCGTCCAGCCCCTGCATTTGATAGGCACCGGTTAGAATGATCACCAGTGCGGTAATAGTGCAGATCACTACCGTATCGATAAAAGGCTCCAGCAGGCCAACAAAACCCTGGGATACCGGATCTTTGGTTTTCGCGGCGGCATGGGCGATCGGTGACGAGCCGATGCCGGCTTCATTGGAGTAAGCGGCACGGCGAAAACCCTGAATTAACACACCAATAAAACCACCGTAGGCGGCGTCGGGAGCAAAGGCGCTTTGGACAATCAGCCAAAGTGCAGCCGGTACCGCAGAGAGATGGCTGCCAATCACGATCAGCGCTGCCAGCAGGTAGATGGCGCACATTAGCGGCACCAGCTTGCTGGTGACATTGGCGATACTTTTAATGCCGCCGATAATCACAGCGCCAATCAACGCAGCGTAGATCGCGCCAAACAACCAGGCATTATCAAAGCCAGTGACGCTTTGTACCTGCACAAAGCCCTGATTCACGTGCACAAAGCCAGCTGAGCCAAAGATCACGGCAATGGAGAAGAATACTGCCAGCGCGCTGCCAAGCCAGGGTAACTGATATTTATCCAGCGCCGCCTTAATATAGTACATCGGCCCGCCGGAGACGCTGCCATCCGCATTAAGCTGGCGGTACTTCACCGCCAGCGTACATTCCACAAATTTGGTCGACATGCCAAGCAGGCCGGCCATAATCATCCAGAAGGTCGCGCCGGGACCACCCAAACTAATGGCTACTGCCACCCCGGCAATATTACCGGTACCAACGGTACCGGATAAGGCTGTGGTCAGGGCTTTATAGGGCGAAATCTCGCCGCTGCTGCCGGCTTCCGGCTTGGCAAATAAGCGCCGGATAGCGTAGCCAAAGCCGCGGATATTAATAAACCCGAGATAAAAGGTAAAAATCAGGGCGCCACTGATCAGCCAGATCATCACCAGCGGGATTGGTACCCCATTAAAGGAAAAGGCATAAAACACTACAGCGGCCAGCTGATTGGTAAAGGCTTCAAAGCTGGCCTGGAACGAGAACTCCGCAGACATATTGCTATCCGGATGGCTATTGACTGTCGGAGCATACCTGCTAACTGTGGCGCTGACAATACAGCAGGCACTGACAGTACCCTGAATGCGATTAACCGCGGATTCAGATAGTTGAGCTAAGCTTTATTGCGTTAAGGTCTGTCAGACCGCGAAATAGGAGAGGGACTATGTGGATAAAAACAGCTTTGCTGACGGTACTATTATTTATGCTGCAAGGCTGCGCCGCCGGTTTAAATGCTACCCCGGCTGAGCAGCGCACTGCCATTAATGAGATGCGGCAGCAGGTGCTAACTGAGTTGTATCGCGAGAAAGCCAGTGCCCGGCCTGAAGTCGCCAGCGCACCGGGCTACGCGGTATTTAGCAATGCCAATGTCAATCTGCTGCTGGCCAGCTTTGGTGGTGGCTATGGCGTGGTGCGTAATAACCGTAGCGGCGCCGATATCTATATGCGCATGGGCGAGGTAGGTGTCGGCTTGGGCGCCGGTGTGAAAGACTTTCGCTTAGTGATGGTGTTTCACACTGAGCAGGCGATGAACCGTTTTATTGAACAGGGCTGGGCCTTCGGTGCGCAGGCGGACGCCGCCGCCAAAGCCGGTGACAAAGGCGCTGCCGTAGGGGCTGAAGCCAGTGTTGATGAGGTGACTATCTATCAGTTTACTGAAGCAGGCCTGGCGTTACAGGCTACCATCAAAGGAACGAAGTTCTGGGTCGACCGTAAGCTGAACTAAGCGCCAGGTTAAGATCGGCTGCGGCCTGTTGTCAGGCCGCAGCCGATCTGCAGCTTAATATTGACTGTAGCTTTGTAAGAACTGGCCCAGGCGGCTAATGGCCTGGGTCAGTTGTTCTTTGTGCGGTAGCGTGACAATACGGAAATGATCCGGTTCTGGCCAGTTAAAAGCCCGGCCATGCACCAGTAATACCTTGTGCTGGCGCAGAAAATCCAGCACAAACAGCTCGTCGTCCTGAATCCGGTATTTTTTAAGATCGATCTTCGGAAACAGATACATCGCTCCCTTGGGGCGCATACAGCTGATGCCATCAATCTCGGTCACCAGTTTGTGCGCCAGATCCATCTGGTCGTATAAGCGCCCACCCGGTACCACCAGCTCATTAATACTCTGATAGCCACCCAGTGCGGTTTGCACTGCATGCTGGCAGGGCACATTGGCACAAAGTCGCATCGAGGCCAGAATATTCAAGCCTTCAATATATTGGCGTGCCGCCTGCTTGGCGCCGGAAATAAATAACCAGCCAATGCGAAAACCGGCGATGCGGTAATTTTTTGATAAGCCACCAAAGGTCAGCATCACCAGATCGTCGGCCAGCGCGGCAGTGCTAACATGCTCAGTGCCATCGTACAGCACCTTGTCGTAGATCTCGTCGCTAAGAACCACTAGCTTATGCTCGCGTGCAACCTGCAGTAACTGACGCAGAAAATCCGCACTATAGACAGCGCCGGTCGGATTATTCGGGTTAATCAGGACCAGGGCCCGGGTTTTTTTGCTGATTTTCGCTTTGATATCATCCAGTGCCGGCAGCCAGTCCTGTTGCTCATCACACAGGTAATGTACCGCCTTACCACCAGCCAGATTCACCGCGGCGGTCCACAGCGGATAATCCGGCATCGGCACCAGCACTTCATCTCCATTATTCAACAGTGCCTGCAGCGACATCAGGATCAGCTCCGAGACGCCATTACCGATATAGACATCATCTGCATCAGCACCGAGAATACCACGTTGCTGGTAGTACTGTGCTACCGCCACCCGGGCCGGATAGATACCCTGTGAGTCTGAGTAGCCCTGTGCTGTTGGCAGATTGTGGATCACATGCTTAAGAATTTCATCCGGCGCTTCAAAGCCAAAGGGCGCCGGGTTACCAATATTCAGTTTCAGAATGCGGTGGCCTTCCTCTTCCATCCGTTTCGCTTCACGTGCCACCGGGCCACGAATATCGTAACAGACCCCATCCAGTTTATTTGACCGTTCTACCGCTTTCATCTTGTTTGCCTGCTTCAGTAAAATATCCATCCAGACAGCTAAAACTGCCTATGGCAGTGTTTCTCAGTACAGAAAAATTTGCAATATTTTCAGGCAATAAAACAGAAAAAAAGCGCAGTTCGAACTTTTTCATCGAATCCTGGCCTCATTGGCGGTAGAATATGCGGCCGTTTTGGTCGTTATTTGTACAAATCCAGTATTAAAGGTGGTGAATGCTCTTAATTCGTAAATTGATTCTGCTACTGTTTTGGCTTTGGGTAGTTATTGCTATCGCCAGCCCTTTTAGTCAGCTGGAACCAATTAAAGAGCCGGAAGCCTTGGAAGAATGGCAGATCCCAAGCCGGCTGACTGCGTTATCAGAAGCGGATCAGAAAAAGCTACTGCAGCGCCTGGCGTATCCGAAAGCAGATATTCCAAAACAGCCATTACCGGACTTTAATGCGATCCGCGACATTAACCGCAAAAAACAGGCCTTTTTTGATTACCTGCGGCCACATGTAAAACGCGAGAACCAGCGTTTACTCTGGTTGCGCGAGCAGCTATTAGATATTGCGGAAAAGAAGCAGAAAAACCTGCGTATCTCGCTGGAAGAATACGCTTTTTTATACAGCCTGTATGAAGAGTTTAAACTGGATGTGGCCGAAACCGATCCCCAGGCGTTGCAGGAGCTGTTAAAGCGGGTGGATATTCTGCCGGAAAGTCTGGTGTTGATGCAGGCTGCCAATGAATCAGCCTGGGGTACCAGCCGCTTTGCGGTCGAGGGTTATAATTTCTTTGGGCAATGGTGTTTCCGGGAGGGCTGTGGCCTGATCCCACAAAATCGTGCCGAAGATCAGTTTCATGAAGTTGCCCGCTTCGATAGCCCGGCGGCCAGTATCCGTAGTTACTTCTACAACCTGAATACCTTTCATACTTATGAGAAGCTGCGGCATATCCGGGCTGAGCACCGCGCTGAGAATAAGCCGCTGCGTGGTGAAGCCCTGGCGCACGGTTTAAGCGCGTATTCTGAACGCGGTCATGAGTATATTGAAGAAATCACTGCCATGATCCGTTTTAATCGCCGTCTGCTGGAAGAGTAAGCAAGCTAGAATTAAAAAGCCCGGTTTTAACCAGGCTTTTCTAAAGCAAAATACTTAAGGTAGATTGCGGCTAAACTAGCTTAGTTCTACCGTCTGATGCACGCTCAGCTCTTCATCATCCTGCTCAAAACCTACCGGCACTGATGGTACGGCCGGTTTATCAAAGGCAGTATCACCATCGCCGTTTAACGGGCTGTCTTTGCTGATGGCTTTAAAATCGAACAAACTGTTATCGGCCAGATGCGAAGGTATAATATTTTGCATCGCCTGGAACATGGTTTCAATGCGGCCGGGGAAGCGCTTATCCCAATCCTGCAGCATTTCTTTTACCACCTGCCGCTGTAAACCATCCTGTGAGCCACAGAGGTTGCAGGGGATGATGGGGAAGCCTTTCGCCACTGAGTATTTTTCAATATCTTTTTCTTTGCAGTAGGCCAGTGGCCGGATCACGATATGTTCACCATTGTCGCTGATCAGCTTGGGCGGCATCGACTTCATCTTGCCGCCGTAGAACATATTTAAAAACAAGGTTTCCAGCATATCATCGCGATGATGACCCAGCGCAATCTTGGTCGCGCCCAGCTCCTTTGCCGTACGATATAAAATACCGCGGCGCAGCCGTGAGCACAGTGAGCAGGTGGTTTTACCTTCCGGGATCTTCTCTTTGACGATCGAGTAGGTGTCTTCAGTAACAATTTTAAAATCGACGCCGATGCTGCTTAAATATTCCGGTAACACTTGCGCCGGGAAGCCGGGTTGTTTCTGATCCAGGTTAACTGCAACGATGCTGAAATTCACCGGCGCAGATTGCTGCAGATTAAGCAGGATATCTAACAGCGTATAGGAGTCTTTGCCGCCGGATAAACAGACCATGATCTTGTCACCTTCGCTGATCATGCCAAAATCAGCAATGGCCTGGCCGACATTACGGCGCAGCCGTTTATGCAGCTTGTTCAGATTATATTGGGCTTTCGCTTGTGCCGCGTGAGACATCATTAACTACCAGACAGAAAAAAGGCGCACATTATACCCAAGGGTGCGCCTGTTCAAAAGAGGCAGAGGCTGGAAGGCTAGGATTTCTCCAGCGGACAGACAAAATTGGCCGGTTTTAAGGCCAGCACATCACAATCCAGACGGTCAATCACATGCTCAGCGGTATTACCGATAATGGCCGCCGATAAGCCGGTGCGGCCGATAGTGCCAATTAATACCATCTCGGCATCAAGCTGCCGTGCCAATTTCGGGATCACATCTTCCGGCATCCCTTCCAGCACATGACATTGCTCTGCCGGGATCTGATGTTCGGCTGCCAGTTGCTTCACGGCATCCTTATGATGTCGCTGCATGGTGCTGTTATATTCCTGCGGATTAAATTCCGGGATCTCGATGGCGATATTAACCGGAGTACCGGGGTAGGCATTCACCAGATGCACCCTGGCATTTAGCATGGCAGCCATTTGTTTAGCTTTATCAATCACCCTGTTATTCAGGGATTTATGATGCTCCTGCTCACTGCCGGCATTAACAGCGGCGATAATATTACCTTGCGCCGGCCAGGCATGCTCTTTTACCAGCAGCACCGGGCAGGGGCATTTGCGCAAAATATGCCAGTCAGTTGGGGTGAAAATCATCGATTTCAGCACATCGTGGTCATGGGTGCCTTTGATCACCAGATCAAAGTTATGCTCCAGCACAGCTTTGACGACGGCTTCGAACGGTCTGTTATGCCAGACCACCTGAATACTGATCTCCAGTCCTTGCGCCTGAGCCTGCTGCAGTAAGCCACTGACCCAGATTTCGCGATCTTTAATCACCGCCTGCTTCATTGCTTCGCGTTCGTCACCGGATAGCATGGTGGTCATCTCATAGGAGAATTCGTATACCGATAAAAACGCGGTCAGTTTACCGCCTTGTTTGCGGCTTAGCTCCAGGGCGCGGTCGAGGGCTTTCTGTTGTTCAGTCGTGGGATCTAATACCACTAAAACATTGTTATAAATCGACATAATGACTCCGGTTACCAGGTTGATGCACGCAATCTGTTAGATTAAGTGTAGTCAACATAACCGGAGTTGGTAGGCTGGCCTTTGTGTTAAATCAACAAAATACCGATTAACACTGACCGGCGAGGTTACTTAAGGCAGGGGCATCTAAAATGGTTATCAGTTTGCCATCCACTTCGATGATCTGATCTTTATGTAATTTACTCAGCAGCCTGCTAATGGTTTCAACGGTTAAACCCAGGTAATTGCCGATATCACTGCGGGTCATGGTCAGGCGGAAGGCTTTGGAGGAAAAACCACGGTTACCGTAGCGCGAGGCCAGATGGTTTAAAAAGGTGGCCAGTTTTTGTTCGGCAGTTTTGCGGTTTAACAGCAACAACATCTGCTGATCAGCCTGGATATCCTGACTCATCAGCCGCATCATCTGCTGCCGTAACTTGGGTAGCTGGTCCAGTAACATTTCCAGGTTGTTAAAGGGGATCTCGCAAATCATGCCGGTTTCCAGCGCTTCGGCGTAGCTCATATGCTGCTGGGTATTAATCGCATCAAAACCGATAATATCGCCGGGTAAATGGAAGCCGGTAATTTGCTGCTCACCTTGCTCGGTCAGGGTAAAGGTTTTAAAGGAACCGGTGCGTACCGCATACAGTGCTTTCAGGGCGGTGCCGCTTTCAAACAGGATATCGCCTTTATGTAACGGTCGTTTGCGCTGAATAATGTCATCCAGCTTGGTCATTTCCTGATCGTTGAGTGAAAACGGCAGGCACAACTGACTAAAACCACAATCCTGACAATTAATCGCCGAGCGTTGCATCGAATAAACCCTGAATTCCCTAATATAGTAGCTAGCTTAAAAAACTAACCTCTGCAAAGCAAGCCATATCGTATAAATGCCGTAGATAGCCAGTATAGCGGCGGTGCTATAGCGAAACCACAAGGCGCTTTTCAGCTGGCGCAGTAGCTGTGCGGCGCCACCAACGGCCAGGATCGCCGGCAAGGTGCCCAAGCCAAAGCTCAGCATCAGCAGGGCACCATGAAAAGGGCTGCCGCTGGCCAGACTCCAGCTAAGGGTCGAATAGACCAGACCGCAGGGCAAAAAGCCCCACAGCAGGCCATACCGATAGGCTTTCGTCGCTGAGTCAAGTGGTAACAGCGCCTTGGTATAGGGCTGGACGCGCTGCCAGAGCTTTTGACCAAGTCGTTCCAACTGCGTCAGGCCAAACCAGAGCCGGGCGATATAGAGTGCCATAGCAACCAGTAAGACGCCTGCCAGCAAGCGTAACCAGAGCATGGAGGCGCCAGCCAGCTGCATTGCGGTCAGACCAAAGTAGCCGACCAGGGCACCAAACAGGCTGTAGGTGGTTAAGCGGCCGGCACTGAGAAGCAGAGGGTAAGTATAACCTGAGTGGCGGCGCTCAGCCGGCACGCTAAGTTGCAAGGCACTGGCAATGCCGCCGCACATTACCAGACAGTGACTGCTGCCCAGCAGGCCGATCAGCAGCGCGGCCAGATAATCAGGGCTCATCTTTGTTCGCGGATGGTTTTGGCTTATCGTCCTCGTCAAACAGGATGCTCAGCCCTTCTTTTTCCAGATCTTCAAACTGTTTCGAGCGCACCGCCCAGAAGAAAATCCAGATCCCCATTGCGACAAAGAAGATGGCTATCGGGATAAGTACGTAAATGATGCTCATTTCTTTAGTAACCTCAATGAATTCGATACCACCAATAACGAGCTGAACGACATACCGATCACTGCAATATAGGGCGAGACAAAACCAGCTACGGCCAGCGGAATAATAATCAAATTATAACCGACAGACCATCCGAGATTTTGCCTTATCACGCTGGCGGTGGTTTTGCCACCTTTGAGCAATGCGGCTAACAGACTCACATCGGGTTTTAATAACACCACATCAGCCTGATTTTTAGACAGATCGGCGCCTGAGTGCACCGCAACCGAAATATGGGCAGCGTTAAAGCCCGGGCTGTCGTTAATGCCATCGCCCAGCATCAGTACCTGCTTGCCTTCGCTAATCAGCTGCTGGATATGCGTCACTTTTTGTTCTGGCGTACAGCCTTTATGCATAAAGTTAAGCTGTAATTCGCTGGCCAGTTGCTCGGCCTGTGATGAGCTGTCGCCGGTTAACATCCCCAATTGATAGCCCTGTTGTTGTAAACTGGCCAGCAGCGCCGGAACTTCCGGCCGTACTCTGTCACTCAGGGTCACAGCAGCTATCGGCTGCTGGTTAATCGTCAGATAGACCATGGCGCCGCTGACAGTGCGGCTTAGCTGACAAAAACTGGCACTGCCGACCCGCACCGCTTGTTGTTGCCAGTACCCGCTGATCCCGGCACCGACACTGACCGTTACCTGTTGCAGCTCTTCGGCAGCTGTCTGATAGGGCGCAAAGGCTCGGGCTATCGGGTGTTCGGAGTAACGTTCCAGATTTGCAATCAGATTCAGTGCCTGTTGCTCAGTGTAAGCCGTGCTTAGCATCTCGACGCTTTCGACACTAAACTTACCTTCGGTCAGGGTGCCGGTTTTGTCCAGTACAATATGGGTGATCTGTGGCAAGGCTTCTAACGCCTGAGCGTTTTTGATCAGTATGCCCTGGCGGTTGAGGCGGGCGAGGGCACAGGTAATGGCGGTCGGCGTCGCCAGGCTAAGGGCACAAGGGCAGGTTGCCACCAACACCGAGAGCGTCACCCAAAACGCGCGATCCGGATTCCACCAGAAATACCAGAGGCCGAAAGTCAGCACGGCAATTACCAGTAAACGCTCGACGAAGTACTTTGCCAACTGATCGGTTTTCTCGACCAGTTTGGGCTTTTGACTCAGGGTTTGTTGTTGCAGCTGGATGATTTGTCCCAGCCGGGAGTGTGCCAGCACTTCAGTCACCTGAATGGTCAGTAAGCCATCGTGATTAATACTGCCGGCCAACACCTGCTCACCGGGCATTTTGCTGATCGGCCGGTATTCACCGGTCAGCATCGATTCGTCAACCGAGCTTTGACCTTCCAGTACCAGACCATCAGCGGGCAGGGTTTCACCGGCCTTTACCAGGATCCGATCACCCGGTTGCAGGCGCCGCGCCGACGTCGCTTGCGGCCCGTTAGCAGTGAGCTGGGTGGCGGTTACCGGCATAATTTTCAGCAAGTTGCTGGTGGCTTCGCGCGCCTGTGCCCGGGCCCGGTATTCAAAAAACTTGCCCAGTTGCAGCAGGAAAATAAACATACAGACTGATTCAAAATAGACTTCACCGGTATGAAAGACGGTGGCATAGGATGACGCCAGATAGGTATACCACAGCGCCAGGCTGACCGGCACATCCATATTCATCTGCCGGGCCTTAATGCTGCGCCAGGCGCTAACCGTAAAGGGCTTACCGGCATACAACAACACCGGTAGCGTTAATAACAAACTGATCCAGCGTAGGTAGCCTTCGTGCGATTTTTCAATGCCGGTGAACTCACCAAAATACAGGCCAAAGGCCAGCATCATCACCTGCATGGTCAGAATACCAGACACCGCCAGTCGTTTCAGGTAGCGGTTCAGTTCCTGCTTAAAGGTTTGTTCTTCCTGATCGGCGACAAAGGGGCTGGCCTGATAACCAAGGGCGGCGATGCGGCTTAAGACCTGGCTTAGTGGCAACGCCTTACTATCCCAGCGCAATAAGGCGCGCTGGGTGGAGGAATTAATCGTCACGCTGGCGATCTGCGGCTGTTTTTTTAGCTGCTTTTCAATTAACCAGGCACAGGCGGCGCAGCTCATGCCGGAGATGGACAATTCCAGCTCGGTCAGCTCGCCCTGCTGCCGGCTGATATCGGCCAGCACCTCGGGCTGATCAAAGTTTTCCAGCTCTGCCGCCAGTTGCGCCGGCATGGCCGCAACCTTAGTCGCTGACTCAGTACGAAAGCGGTAATAATCGGCTAAACCATTCTGGATAATGGTATCGGCCACAGCCTGACAACCAGCGCAACAAAAGGGCTGCGCTGTGCCATCAATCTGCAGGGTAAAACGGTCACCGGTGAGTACCGGCTCATGGCAGTGAAAACATTTCAGGTCGCCCAAGACGCCTATTCCTTCGTACTTAAGGTTAGTTATAACCGAGTTTAATTTCCTGCTCTGCCGGCAGGGTTAGATTGGCTTTTAAGCGCCATTCATTAGAGTCATCTGAGACGGTCAGGCGCCAGCGGCCATTCGGTGTCAGCGGCAGGGTTGCTACGTACAGCAATTCGCCACTACGTTCAGCGTCGACAGCAAAATCCTGCGCTCCGAGAGTCGGATGGTAAAAATCAAGGTGGATCTTGTCACCTAAGACGGCATTTTCGGCAAAACGCACCACAGCACGGTTACCTGCTACCAGTATATGCGCGTCCAGATTCCGCAGGGCAGCTTCGCGATATTTGGCCAGTTGCAGATTTATACTTCTGCCCGCCGCATAATAATCGTCGATCACCACTTCCGGTTTATGCTGTTGCATCACTACTATGGTGTGCACAGCTTTTAATGCCGTAATCACCGGAATGGCAATCAGGATCCAGGGCCAGAGTTGTTTATACCAGGGTTTGGTGTCCAGTTGCATCAGTTACCTCTTTTATAAAACTAAGCCCCGGAACGGGGCTTAGATTCTAACAGAATGCCAGGCTTAGTGTCAGCGCAGGTCTTCCGGATTCGCCAGACGATAGACGTAGGCCGTCAGGATATGTACCTTATCTTCTCCCAGAGTCTCTTTAAAGGCTGGCATCACACCAAAACGGCCGTGACGCAGCGTTTCTTCGATATCCCTGGCAGAGCCACCGTATAACCAGATATTATTGGTCAGGTTTGGCGCGCCAAACGGCAGATTATGCGCCACGCTACCGCGACCATCGACACCGTGACAGGCGGCACACATACCAAACTTGGCTTTACCGGCTTCGGCGTCTTTTTCATTTACCGCACGGCCAGACAGTTGCAGCACATAGGCCGTCATCTCGCGGATACCCTGATCGCCCAGCGCAGCTTCCCAACCTGGCATGGCTGCTTTACGACCGTACAGCAGAGTTTCTTTAATTTTCTCCGGTGTGCCGCCATATAACCAGTCATTATCGGTCAGGTTCGGATAGCCACGCTGACCGCGGGCATCGGAGCCATGACACAGGGCACAGTTCTGCAGGAACAAGCGCTGACCGATTTTCAGGGCTTCGGTATCATAGGCTAGGTCCAGCACATCACGTTTGGCGAACGCCTGGAATACCGGGCCAAATACCTCATCGGCACGGGCATTTTCCACATCCAGCTGCACATGGCGGCCTTCAGCGCGGGCTAATTCCACCGCCTGGCGTGACTCTTCCAGAGATTTAATTCCCTGGTTAGAGCTGGTCCAGTTCAGGAAACCCTTATAGTTACCCAGACCCGGATAGGCAGCCAGATAGAATACCGACCAAATCAGGGTGGCGAAGAACATATAGGTCCACCACTTTGGCAGGGGGTTATTCAGTTCTTTTAAGCCATCCACTTCATGATCGGTGGTTTCGTCTTCCGGCACACCGACATAGTTTTTCAGGTTCCACACCAGCAGCACTACACAAAGTACTAATACTGGGATAGTCAGTACCCAAATCCAAAGATTCCAGAAGCTACTCATGCTCCTTCTCCCGTTTTGAATGTTGTTTTTCTGAATCCGGTTCGTCGTCAAACACCAGGTTAGCGGCCTCATCAAAATCTGGCTTACGCTTCTTGCTGTAAGCCCAGATAACAAAGGCAACAAAGCCAACGAATAGGATCACGGTCAAAATGCTGTGAACTGTTGCAAATTCCATAGCGCTTACTTCAGGGCTGTGCCCAGTGATTGCAGATAGGCAATCAGGGCTTCCATTTCGGTTTTACCTTTCACTGCGTCTGCAGCACCGGCGATATCTTCGTCGGTATAAGGCACACCAAAGCCACGGAAGATTTCCAGCTTACGGGCCGTATATTTACCATCCAGAATATTACGGTCTAACCAAGGATAGGCCGGCATATTGGATTGGGGTACAACTGAACGGGGATCCATCAGGTGCGCATGGTGCCAGTCATCGCTATAGCGACCGCCCACCCGAGCCAGGTCAGGACCAGTACGCTTCGAACCCCACAGGAACGGGTGTTCCCATACGCTCTCACCGGCAACCGAATAGTGGCCATAACGCTCCACTTCGGCACGGAACGGACGGATCATCTGACTGTGACAGTTGGTACAACCTTCACGGATAAAAATATCCCGGCCTTCCATCTGCAGGGCAGTGTAAGGTTTCAGGCCATCGACCGGCTGGGTGGTTTCATCCAGAAACATCAGCGGGGTGATTTGCACTAAGGTACCAAAGCTGATGGCGATAATGGTGAAAATGCCCAGTAAACCAACGCTTTTTTCGACTTTTTCGTGATGATTTTTTGACATTTCGCTCTCCTTAGGCGGCTGCTGCAGCAGGTTGGGCTGCTGGTGTTTTACTGCTTACTGTCTTGTAGACGTTGTAAGCCATCAGCAACATACCGGCGACGACAAAAACACCACCAATAAAGCGCATCAGATAGAACGGCATTGAGGCTTCCAGGCTTTGTACAAAGCTGTAAGTCAAAGTACCGTCCGTGTTAACTGCGCGCCACATCATGCCTTGCATAATACCGCTGATCCACATTGCTACGATGTACAGCACCACACCGATGGTGTGCAGCCAGAAGTGGGTGTTGATCAGTTTTAAGCTATACATGCCGTCTTTGTTGTATACGGCCGGGATCAGGTGATACATGGCACCGATAGAGATCATGGCAACCCAGCCCAGCGCACCTGAGTGCACGTGACCTACGGTCCAGTCAGTGTAGTGTGACAGTGCATTCACTGACTTGATGGCCATCATCGGACCTTCGAAGGTCGACATACCATAGAAAGACAGTGACACAATCAGGAAACGTAAGATTGGATCGGTTTTCAGCTTATGCCAGGCGCCTGACAGCGTCATAATACCGTTGATCATACCGCCCCAGCTTGGTACGAACAGCACCACTGACATCACCATACCCAAGGACTGAGTCCAGTCAGGCAGGGCAGTGTAGTGCAGGTGGTGTGGACCCGCCCAGATATACAGCGCAATCAGCGCCCAGAAGTGGACGATCGATAAACGGTAAGAGTAGACCGGACGACCTGCTTGTTTTGGTACGAAGTAATACATCATACCCAGGAAACCTGCAGTTAACAGGAAGCCTACGGCGTTATGACCATACCACCACTGGACCATCGCATCGACGGCACCGGCATAGATCGAATAAGACTTACCTAAATGCAGCGGGATAACCATGCTGTTGACGATATGCAGCGCGGCAACAGTGATAATAAAGCCACCATAGAACCAGTTTGCCACGTAGATATGGCTGGTTTTACGCTTAATCAGGGTGCCGAAGAACACGATAGCAAAGCTGACCCAAACGATGGTAATCAGAATATCAATTGGCCATTCCAGTTCCGCGTATTCTTTACTTTGGCTCAGACCCATCGGCAGCGTAATGGCCGCAGCCACAATAACAGCTTGCCAGCCCCAGAAAGTAAACATGGCCAGCTTTTCCGCGAACAATCGTACCTGACAGGTACGCTGCACCACATAGTAACAGGTGGCGAATAAAGCACTGGTACCAAAGGCGAAGATCACCGCGTTGGTATGAAGAGGACGAAGACGGCTGTAGGTCAGCCAAGGTGTATCAAAGTTAAGCGCCGGCCAGTATAACTGGGCTGCAATTAACACACCCACCACCATGCCAACAATACC
Source organism: Alishewanella sp. HH-ZS (assembly GCF_001704375.1). NCBI lineage: Bacteria > Pseudomonadati > Pseudomonadota > Gammaproteobacteria > Alteromonadales > Alteromonadaceae > Alishewanella > Alishewanella sp. HH-ZS. Next base: position 84,092 of record NZ_LZEJ01000007.1, read on the forward strand.
CCAAAGAACGGTAGTGATGGCAAAGAGGCGGACAACGCTATAGTTGTATTCAACATTTAACGGTTTGGTCTGGCTCATGTTGAGTTCCGCTGCAGTTTTGCTGGTTACTAAAATACCACCTGAGGGTGGCCCTTCTTATTATAAGTGGCTACGTCCGCTGCAAGAGCTGATACAGTTGGTTGTACCCACTTTATTTGGCCCGAATGATAAGGCCTTTACCCCATAAAAGATAGGCGAAGCCGCCTATTTTATGATGTAGAACAAAGTTGCTGTTCAATTTTCAGGCAATTAGGCCTGTTGCTGGTTTTTTGCCTGTTGTTAGCGCTAAGATAGCCACTTCTACGAGTTTAGCAGGCATTACCCTGAGATGAAGTTTGCAGCGAAGTTAGTGTTATGTTTCATTTTTTTATTTGTACTGCAGGCTTGTACACCCGCTGCTAATGATAACAGCCAGCTGACCCTGCTGCAAACTGCTGACCTGAGTGTACAAATCAGTCCGGCAACAATACCGGTAGAAAGCCCGCTGACGCTAACGGTGAAAACAAACCTTGATATTCAGCAACTTAGTGGTGAAATTCGCGGCATTTCGATGTATATGGGGCGGATCCCGTTACACTGGCGTAAGGTCAGCGACACAGAGGGCATAATCTGGCAAGCCGAGCTTTTGCTCGGCGCCTGCACCGATCCGCAAATGCGCTGGCAGTTGACGCTGACGATGGCAACCGCAAGCGGTCAGCAGCAACTGCAGCTGATCGATTTTACGTCAAGCTGGTAAGACGTTGACTCAGTCGTAAGGCTGCTGGTTGGTCTAAATCCAGTTTTGCGGTTTCAACACAAACAAACTGCTGATAACTGTTTTCCGCTAAATCCGGCAGCGCTTTGCTGCGTTCCTGCCACGGATTCCAGACCACAGTGGCATCCTGGCCCTGTTGGCTGATGTTTAGCTGCTGTGCGCCGCTTTGTAACAGCAGCTCTGCTGCAGGCTGCGGATAAACCCGATCAATTTCCCGCTCAAAGCGAACCGGCGCAGTGCTTTCTACCCACTCGCCGCCCAGCGTTTTATCCAGATAGGCGCCGGGTAGAGGACTTACACTGGTGTCTGACAGGGAGGGCACGGCAAAATAGCTGTGTAACGCAGCTTGTTGCAGCATCGGCTCGGCACAGTCCAGCTGTAAAGTCAGAGCCTCCTCGGTCAGCTTCAGCGTCAGGTTTAACGTCACGCTGTTATGCAGTGTCGGGATATCAGCAACATCGATGCTTAACTTAACCAAAGCGTGCTGTGCCGACGGCTCAACCTGCACCTGACGCCACAGTCGGTTACGTACTAAACCATGGTTGGGCAGCTTAGCCGCGGTGGTATTAAACGGCTTGCCCGCCGGGCCAAACCAGGGCCAACATACCGGCACGCCGCCGCGGATCGCTTGTTGCTGTTGCCAGACCGCTTTCGGGGATAGCCACAGCAGCTCGCGTCCGGGCGCTGGCTGATAGGATAACAACTGAGCGCCATACAGCGAGATCACGGCCGAAGCTTCGCCACAGACTAATTTCAGGCAGGGCAGGTCAGTTAAATGGGCAAAGCCGGTCTGAGTACTGATTTGCGATAGTGTCTGCGACATCTTAATTCCTTCTGCTTGATCAATTTTGCTTAATGGTTATTCCTGACAGGCCATGGCTTACGTTGTAAGTTTTGTTATCACGGACTAAATCCACTAGCCCAAAACGCATACAGCCAGCAAAAGCTGGCTGTAGTGATGGGAAGAGACAATTAGAATTTCATTAATTCTACTGTATTGTCCAGCATACGGTTACTAAAGCCCCACTCATTATCGTACCAGCTCATCACTTTGACCAGCCGGCCCAGTACCCGGGTTTCAGTGGCATCAAATACCGACGACATTGGGTTGTGGTTAAAGTCGATTGATACCAGCGGCAGATCGTTCACCGCCAGCACTTCGCTCATTGGGCCGCTGCTGGCAGCTTTACGGATAATCTCGTTCACTTCTTCCGCCGTAGTATCGCGGCCAGCAATAAAGGTCAGGTCGACTAAAGATACGTTAATCGTTGGCACCCGTACGGCCAGGCCATCAAATTTGCCTTTTAGCTCAGGTACCACCAAACCGACAGCAGCAGCGGCGCCGGTCTTGGTCGGGATCATCGACATTGCCGCGGCGCGGGCCCGGCGCACATCAGTATGATAAACATCACTTAAGCGCTGATCGTTAGTGTAGGCGTGGATGGTGGTCATCAAACCGGATTCAATACCCAAGGCTTCATACAGAGGCTTGGCAACCGGCGCCAGACAGTTGGTGGTGCAGGACGCATTAGAGATAATGTTCATCTCCGGCGTCAGGATCTGATGGTTCACGCCGTAGACCACAGTGGCATCGACATCTTTACCCGGTGCCGAGATGATGACTTTTTTCGCACCGGCCGTTAAATGGGCGCCCGCGGTTTTACGATCGGTGAACAGGCCGGTACATTCCAGTACCACATCGACTTTCAGCTCGGCCCACGGCAGCTCGGCCGGATTACGCACGCTGAGGGTGCGGATTTCGTCATTGTTAACATAGATGGCTTTGTCATCGTGGCTGACGTTAGCAGCAAAAATACCGTGCGCGGTGTCGTACTTTAACAGGTGGGCGTTAATCGCCGCATCGCCGAGATCGTTGATGGCTACGATCTTAATGTCATAGCTTTTGCTGCTTTCATACAGTGCCCGCAGCACGTTACGGCCAATCCGGCCAAAACCATTAATCGCAACACGAATAGTCATAAGAACCCCGCTGTTAAAGTGTTAAACTGTTTGAAAACGTATTCACCAGGCATTTTGTAGTAAAATTACATTATTCGTGGCAATTTTCAAGCTTAAAAGCATTTTTGTTGCTGATTTTGTAATTTAATGACATAAATGGCCATGACAAGCTGCAAACTGCTCCTTACAATAGACTGCTGAGTCGCATCAATATAATGCAGGTTCTATTTTAGGCACATTTAATTAAGGATTTCCAATGGACGCCGCCTTACTCGCCGAACTGATTGCCTTTAACGGCATTGAAACCACCTTTAATGATGCCTGGGGGCAGCCGTGTCAGGTCAACGAGCCGGATCAGTTAGCGCTGCTCAGTGCCATGGGCTATCCGGTGCAGGATGAAGCCGCCTGCCGGCAGGAGCTGTTACAGCGGCAACTGGATTACTGGCAACAACTGATCGCGCCGGTATCGGTGCAGCAGCAAGATGAGCACGGCTGGCAGCTGGAGGTGATGGTGCCACTGGCGCTGGCGAATACCGATTTTACCTTGACGCTGACTACTGAGCAGGGCGCAATACAGCAGTGGCCACTGCTGCCGGTAGATGGCGAGCTGACACAGGTGGTGGTGTTAGATGGCGAAGAGTATCAGCAGTATCTGCATCATATCGCCTACCCATTAACAGCCGGTTACCATCAGTTGGAGCTGCGCTGCAGTGGTACCGATTTACTGGTCAACCAGCAACTGATTATCAGCCCCGGCCATTGTTATCAACCGGCAGAGTTTAGCCAGCGCAAACAGTGGGGTAGCGCGATCCAGCTTTATGCACTGCGCTCGGAGCGCAACTGGGGGATCGGTGATTTTAGCGATTTAAAAGCGCTGATCCAGTATCTGTCGGCTCAGGGTGCTGACTTTATCGGTTTAAACCCGATCCATGCTCTATATCCGGCACTGCCGGAAAACGCCAGCCCTTATAGTCCGTCGTCGCGGCGCTGGCTCAATATTATTTATCTTGATGTGACCGCCACACCTGGCTTTAACGAAAACGCCGCGCTACAGGCGCATCTAAAGCAGCCGGCGGTACAACAGGCAATAGTCGCAGCGCAGCAGCAGGACTGGGTCGATTACCCGGCCGTGATGGCGCTAAAGCTGCCAGCATTAAAGCTGTGTTATCAGTGGTTTATCGACAACAAAGCGTCGCAGCCCGAACTGGCTGCCGCCTTTGATGCCTTTAAAGCCGCTGGCGGCAACAGTTTAGCGCAGCTGGCGCTATATGATGCGCTGCATGCCTGGCTGTATCAGCAAGACAGCCAATACTGGGGCTGGCCAAACTGGCCAGAGCAATACCGAGATCCGGACAGCGACGCCGTCCAGCAATTTGCTGCTGAGCACGCAGCTGAGCTGGATTTTTACGTTTATCTGCAATTCCTGGCGCAGCAGCAGCTGGCAGAGGCCCAGCAACTGGCAACAGCGCAGGGCATGTTATTAGGTTTGTATCGTGATTTAGCGGTTGGCGTCAGCGAGGCCTCCACCGAGATCTGGGGTAATCCTGAGCTGTATTGCCGTGACGCCAGTGTCGGTGCGCCGCCGGATCCACTGGGGCCGACCGGCCAAAACTGGGGTTTGCCGCCGATGAAGCCGTTTCAGCTGTACCAGCAGGGCTATCAACCCTTTATTGAGCTGTTGCGTGCCAATATGCAGCATGCCGGTGCGCTGCGGATTGACCATGTGATGGCGCTGCTGCGGCTATGGTGGGTACCAAAAACGGCGGCTAATGCCGGCTCCGGTGCCTATGTTTATTATCCTATTATGGATCTGCTGGGCATTCTGGCGCTGGAAAGTCAGCGTCAGCAGGTGGTGGTTATTGGCGAGGATCTGGGCACCGTACCAGAGGGCATCCGCGAGTTACTGCAGCAATTCGGTATCTATTCCTACCGGGTCTTCTTCTTTGAAACCGCGCCGGATGGCGGCTATATTTCGCCGGCACATTATCCGCTGCAGGCGATGGCGACCTTAAGTACCCACGATTTGCCAACCTTAATTGGTTTCTGGCATTGTGAAGACTTAAAACTGGGCCAGCAACTGGGCTTGTATCGCGACGAAGGGCAACTGCAGCAACTCTATCAGCAGCGCCATGCCAATAAACAGCGTATTTTAGATTCGCTGCACGGTCATGGCCGCTTACCGGCTGATTACCCGCGCAGTGTCGATCAGCTTGCTATGGACCGCACTTTGAATTTCGCTATGCAGCAGCATCTGGCCGCCGGCGCCCAGCAGCTGTTATGCCTGCAAATTGAAGACTGGCTGGAAATGACCCAGCCGGTGAATGTGCCTGGTACCAGTAATGAATATCCAAACTGGCGGCGCAAATTGAGTCAGCCGCTGGAGCAGTGGACACAAGAGCCGCATATTGCCGCCTTATTGCAGCAATTAACGGCGCTGCGACGCCAATAAATAAGCCGCCGTAAGGCCCGTTCAGGTAACTCACAGACATTATATTAAGGACAGAATCATGACTGCACAGCTGTTAACCGAAGCCCGTTTAAATCAGCCGTTTGGCTTTTTAGGTTGGCAGCCGCGAATGCAGGACGGGAAAGCGCGTGGCCTGTTGCTGCGCTGCTATCTGCCGCATGCCAGTGCGGTCAGTGCTTTCGATAGCAAAACCAATAAACTGTTAGGTGAGTTAACGCCTGATAGCCGTTGTCCCGGCTTATTTGTACTGGAGTTGCCAACTAAGCGTAAGGCGGTGCCCTATCGGTTACAGGTTACCCAGGGGCGCTATCAGCACCAGTTGTTTGACCCTTATCAGTTTACTGAGCAAGCCTATTATGCGGTGCACTTTGTGCAGCATCAGCCGGAAAATCTGTACCGGCAGCTTGGCGCCCAGCTTATTGAGTTGGATGTCGCCGGCAAACGGCTGCCGGCAACCCGTTTTGCCGTCTATGCCCCTCATGCCAGCAGCGTCAGTCTGGTCGGAGACTTTAACCAGTGGGATGGCCGTTGCCATCCGATGCAACGCACCGACTGTGGCCATTTCGTGCTGGTGCTGCCGGAAATTGCCGCCGGCGTGCGCTATAAGTTTGAAATTAAAGATCAGCATGGTCATCTGTTGCCACACAAAGCCGATCCACTGGCCTTTTATGCTGAGCAATATCCGTCGCATGCCTCGCTGGTTTACGATCATCAGCAGTATCAGTGGCAGGATCAGGCCTGGCAAAACCGCACTGCGCCCAATCCGTATCAGAGCCCGATGAGTATTTATGAAGTGCATCTGGGCTCCTGGCGCCGCGGGCCGGACAATCAACCATTGAGTTATCGTGAGCTGGCGGCGCAGCTGATCCCTTATGTATTGGACCTGGGCTACACCCATATCGAACTGTTACCGGTGATGGAGCATCCGTTTGATGGTTCCTGGGGCTATCAGCCACTGGGGCTATTTGCCCCCACCTCGCGTTTTGGTCATCCGGATGATTTTAAAGCCTTTGTCGATGCCTGCCATCAGGCCGGTATCGGCGTTATTCTGGACTGGGTACCGGCGCATTTTCCGGAAGATGGCCATGGTTTAGCCCGTTTTGACGGCTCGCATCTTTATGAATATGCCGATCCGCGCCGTGGCTGGCACCCGGACTGGAACTCCTGTATCTATGATTTTGGTAAGGATTATGTGCGCCAGTTCCTGGTGGCCAGTGCGCTGTATTGGCTGGAACACTTTCATATTGACGGCATCCGCGTTGATGCGGTGGCCTCGATGCTGTATTGGGATTACTCGCGCAAAGCCGGGGAATGGATCCCGAATATCGACGGCGGCAATCATAACTATGAAGCCATTAGTCTGTTTCGCTGGCTTAACCGCGAAGTGTATAGCAAGTTCCCTAATGCCATGACCATAGCCGAAGAGTCGACGTCTTTCCCGATGGTGTCACGGCCGACCGACGGCGGTGGCCTCGGTTTTGGCTTTAAATGGAATATGGGCTGGATGAACGATAGTCTGCGCTATATCAGTAAGGATCCGGCTTACCGGCAGTACCATCATAATGATCTGACCTTTTCGATGGTGTATGCCTATAACGAGAATTTTATTCTGCCGTTATCGCACGACGAAGTAGTGCATGGTAAAGGCAGCTTATTGCAAAAAATGCCGGGCGATGAGTGGCAGCAGGCGGCGAACTTACGTGCCTACATTGCCTTTATGTACGCGCACCCGGGTAAGAAAATGAATTTTATGGGGAATGAGCTGGCGCAAAGCCGCGAATGGAATCATACCCAGAGTCTGGACTGGCAGCTGCTAAGCTATGATAAGCACCGTGGGGTACAGCAGCTGTTCCGCGATCTGAACCTGACTTATCGGCGCTGCGCACCGCTGTATCAGCTGGACTATGAGCCAGCGGGCTTTGGCTGGCTGGAGCATCAGGATGCAACCCATAGTACGCTGAGCTTTTTCCGGCAGGATGCGGCCGGGCAGCGTATTTACGTGGTCAGTAATTTTACGCCGGTGCCGCGCGAGCATTTTGCGCTCGGCGTGGCGGAAGAGGGCGAGTTTGAAGTGATCCTCAATACCGATAGTGAGTATTTCTGGGGCAGTAATTATCCGGTGCAGCAGCAGGCACTGGTCAGTATTGCCGAAGCCTGGCAGGGCCAACCTCGACAGCTGAGCTTGAATTTACCGCCGCTGGCGACCCTCTATTTACGAGTTAAACCTTAGGATCCGCGCGATGGCCGATCAGATAACACTGCTCAAAATGAGTCCTGGTAAGCCGGCGCCACTCGGGCCAACGCAACTGAGTGCCGGCTGCTGGAACTTCGCCGTCTATGCCCCGGATGCAACCGGACTGCAACTGTGTTTATTTCGCCCGGATACGGAAGAGCTGCTGGCGGAAATTCCTTTTAGTGGCCGCACCGGTGAGATCTGGCATTTGCAGGTGCAGGGCGTCGCTGAGGGCACCCTCTATGCACTAAAAGCCGCAGGCCCGAATCAGCCGGATCGCGGCTTATTGTTTGACAGTAACAGGTTGTTACTGGACCCCTATTGCCGGCAGTTAAACCGGCCGCAGTACTGGCATGAACAGCAATATGTAAGCCGTAGTCACTATTCATTGGCCAAAGGCGTACTCAGCGCCACTGAGTTTGACTGGCAGGGCGCCACTAAGCCACAGATCCCACGCGAAAAAACCGTACTGTACGAGGCGCATATCAAGGGCCTGACCATGCAGCATCCGGCGGTACCGGAAGCATTGCGCGGTACCTACCTTGGCCTGTGTCAGCCAGAGGTGATCGCCCATTTAAAAGCACTGGGTATTACTACGGTGCAGTTACTACCGGTGGCGGCCTTTATGGCAGAGCCACGCTTAAGCAGTCTGAAGCTTACCAATTACTGGGGTTACAACCCGCTGGCATTTTTTGCACCCGAGCCACGCTATCAGGTAGAAGATGCGGTGCAGGAGTTTAAAACTCTGGTTCGCACCCTGCATCAGCACGGGCTGGAAGTGATTCTGGATGTCGTCTTTAACCATACCGCTGAAGCCGGCGAAGATGGCCCGATGCTCAGTTTCCGCGGTCTGGCAAACCGCCAGTATTATCTGTTTCACAGCCATGGTGAAATGATTGATTATCAGAGTTACTGCAACTTTACCGGCTGTGGTAATACGCTAAACCTGTCACATCCGGCGCTGCAAAAAATGGTGCTGGATGCGCTGCGGTACTGGCTGACTGAGATGCAGGTTGATGGCTTCCGCTTTGATTTGGCGGTAACGCTGGGTCGTGAGCATAAACGCTTTAATCCCTATGCGGCCTTTTTCCAAATTATTGCTCAGGATCCGGTGCTGTCGCAGGCCAAGCTGATTGCTGAGCCCTGGGATGTCGGGCCCTTTGGCTACCATTTGGGGCAGTTTCCGGCGCATTGGTCTGAGCTTAACGACAAGTTCCGTGATACCTGCCGCGCGTTCTGGCGCGGTGACAGTGGCACCTTACCGGAATTTGCCACCCGCTTACTGGGCTCGCGCGATATTTTCCAAAAGCACCATAAGCCGGCCAGTTGTAGCGTCAACTATCTGTGTTATCACGATGGTTTTACGCTGCAGGATCTGGTTAGTTACCAGCACAAACATAACTGGCTGAACGGTGAAGAAAACCGGGACGGCCATAGCCATAATCTGAGTAGCAATCATGGCGTCGAAGGCCCAAGCTCAGATCCGGCAATCGTCGCCGCCCGGTATCAACATAAGCGTAATCTGGTGGCGACCTTGCTGCTCAGTCAGGGCATTATCCACTGGCTGGGCGGTGATGAGCTCAGCCATAGCCAACACGGTAATAATAACGCCTACTGTCAGGATAATCCGATTTCCTGGCTTAACTGGCAATTGGATGGCCATAGTACGAAGTTTTTGCAGTTTGTGCGCCAGATGATGGCACTGCGTAGCCAGTTTAGTTGCCTGCAGCAGCTGAGTTTACTGGATGATCAGTATCAGCTGCATGGTGACAAACATCAGGTGCACTGGTATTTACTCGATGCCACGCCGATGCAGGAGCAACACTGGCATCAGGCCGAACTTAACTGCTGTATGCTGGAGATTATCAATACCAACAGTCAGCAAAGCTTGCTGGTACTGATTAATGGTTCGGCCCGTAACGAAGCCGTGTTATTTCCGGGCAACAGCCGGCAACTGGTGTTTGATACCGCGCTGGATGATGGTTTACAACCGGTTAAACCGCTGCAAGCCAGCCAATGGCTGCAAACGGCGCACAGCCTGTCAGTCTGGCAGTAGGCTTATGCCGGTTATTCGGCTATAATGCCGGCCATTTTTCGAGCCGCGCCAAGGCGCATTTCTCTGCTGTTTAAAGGATCGTCAAATGACAGACAACACACCACTGTGTGATATCGGCTTCGTTGGAGCCGGCGTAATGGGCAAAAACCTGATCTTAAACCTGGCAGATCATGGTTACCGGGTGGCGGCCTTTGACCTCGATCTGCAAAAGCTCGAAGCTGTGCTGGCGCAGGATACCGCAGAGCGCGGTGACCAGCCGCCGCGGGTAATTGGCTGTAGCTCCTACACCGAATTATTATCCCGCCTTTCTGCCCCGCATCTGATTGTTCTCTCTGTTCCCGCCGGTAAAGCCGTAGACGATGTCTGTCACAAGTTGATAGACGCCGGTATTCAGGCCGATGATATCGTGGTTGATACCGGCAACAGCCTGTGGACCGATACCGTCGCGCGGGAGAAAAGCTTTGAAGGCAAGTTTATCTTTTTCTCAACCGCCGTTTCCGGCGGCGAAGTCGGTGCCCGTTTTGGCCCCTCCTTGATGCCAAGTGGCGATCCCTATGCCTGGACCCGGATTAAACCCTTATGGCAGGCCATTGCGGCCAAGGTTGATCCGGCCACCGGCAAAGCTATCGAACGCTTTGAGCCGGGTAATCCGGTTACCGAAGGTGAGCCATGCGCCAGCTATATTGGCCCCAGCGGCTCAGGCCACTATGTGAAGATGGTGCATAACGGCATTGAATATGCCGATATGCAGTTGATTTGTGAAGTGTATCAGGTGATGCGCGATGTGCTGGGCATGTCGGCGCTGGCGATTGCTGACATTTTCCGGCGCTGGAATGAAGGCCCGCTACATAGCTATTTAATCGGCATCAGTGCCGAGGTACTGGCCACCAAAGACAGTGAAACCGGCTTGCCGCTGGTCGATGTGATTGTCGATAAAGCCGGCCAAAAGGGCACCGGCCTGTGGACTGCGGTCAGTAGCCTGCAGCTGGGTAGCCCGGCGCCAACCATAGCTGAAGCGGTGTACGCCCGTTCTATCTCTGCTCTTAAAACCGAGCGGGTCAAGGCCGCGACAGTGCTGGCGGGTCCGGCGCAAAACCTGTATAGCGAAGCGCAGCAGGCGGAGCTGATTCAGATGCTGCACGATGCGCTGTACTGCGCCAAGATCTGTGTTTACGCCCAGGGCTTCCATTTAATGAAAACGGCAGCGGAAGAGCAGGGCTGGCAGCTGAATTTCGCCGAAATTGCGAAAATCTGGCGTGCCGGCTGTATTATCCGCGCGGTATTCCTACAGTCGATCAGTGAAGCTTATGAGCGCAACGACGAGCTGGAGAACCTGCTGCTGGATCCATTTTTCTCCAAGCAAATTTCGGTCTATCAGCAAAACTGGCGTAAAGCGGTTGCTAATGCCTCGCTGGCCGGTATTCCGGTAGCGGCCCTGAGCTCAGCGCTGAGTTACTACGATGCGTACCGCACTGCAGTGTTGCCAGCCAACCTGTTGCAAGGGCAACGCGATTATTTTGGTGCCCATACTTTTGAGCGTACCGACAAGGCCAAAGGTAAGACTTATCACGTAGATTGGAGCCACCCAGAGCGGCCAATGGTGAAAATTAAATGACGACGATAATCGGAACCCCGGGTACCAGCAGTAGCACCAAGGTGCTGTTATTAGGTGCTGGTGAGCTTGGTAAAGAGCTGTGTATTGAATTAAAGCGCTACGGTTGTGAAGTGATTGCGGTTGACCGCTATCCGAATGCGCCGGCGATGCAGGTGGCTGATAAAGCCGTGGTGATCTCGATGCTGGATAACGCCGCGCTGCGCCAGCTGGTGATCAGCGAAAAGCCAAGCCTGATAGTGCCGGAGCTGGAAGCCATCGCCACCTCAGTACTACTCGAGCTGGAGCAGGCCGGATTTAACGTGGTACCCAGTGCCAAAGCCGTTAATCTGACGATGAACCGCGAGGGGATCCGCCGTTTAGCCGCCGAGCAGCTGCAATTACCGACTTCACCCTATCAGTTTGCGGAAGATAAAGCCGGCTTTCTGGCCGCGGTGGCGGCTATTGGTTATCCCTGTGTCGTTAAACCTATTATGTCCTCCTCAGGGAAAGGCCAGAGCGTGCTGCGCTCGGATGCCGACCTGGAGCAGGCCTGGGCTTATGCTCAGGAGGGGGGCCGCGCCGGTAAGGGCCGGATCATCGTGGAAGGCTTTATTGATTTTGACTATGAAATTACCCTGTTAACGGTGAATTCGGTGTCCGGGATCCAATTTTGTGCGCCCATTGGCCATCGCCAGGAAAAAGGCGATTACCGCGAAAGCTGGCAGCCACAACAGATGTCAGCTGTGGCGCGGCAAAAAGCAGAAGCCTATGCTACTGCCGTAGTACAGGCGCTGGGCGGTAAAGGCTTATTTGGTGTTGAGCTCTTTATCAAAGGCGACGAGGTCTGGTTTAGCGAAGTCTCACCCCGGCCACATGATACCGGTATGGTGACGCTGATTTCACAGCAACTGAGCGAGTTTGCGCTGCATGCGCGCGCCATTCTGGGTTTACCTATTCCACAGATCAAGCAGTACGGCCCGGCCGCATCAGCCGTATTGCTGGTGCCGGGGCAAAGCCAGAATATTCAGTATGCCGGCTTAGCCGATGCGCTGCGTGAACCTGATACGGAGTTGCGGCTCTTTGGTAAGCCGGAAGTGCAGGGCGAGCGGCGAATGGGCGTGGCGCTGGCGCTGGCAGAAAGCACTGAAGCGGCAACGGCGAAAGCGTTGGCGGTAGTAAAGCAGCTAAAGGTAAGCTTGCTGTAAAGCGCCATAGCTTAGTTGACCACGGCTTAGTTGACCACATAAAAAAGCCCCGAATCTCGGGGCCTTTTTATGTGTGCGCCGGGCATGGCGCGCAGC
>NZ_LZEJ01000008.1:0-98282 GCF_001704375.1 Alishewanella sp. HH-ZS
AAACACTCATGCGGGAGCCCTGATAACAATACGCAGCACTCGCTCCCTTCGGTCGCTGGGACGCCAACCCGCTGCGCGGCTTGTCGCCCGTGTGCTATGCGTTATAGCTTTTCAAGGGATATTCATGTTTGGCACCAAACTGAAGCATAAAATTTTTTCTAGTGTATTATTTTTGTTTGCTGCAATAGTTTTTATAGGTATAGCGCTAAGTGTTTCTGAGCATAGAGCAGTGTCTTTCGGCAATGTTTCAAGTTTCGGTGCTGCATTGGTGCTTTTATCTTTCGCATTAATTCCTGAGTTTGTCTTTTCAAACAAATTAAGAAAGCAAACCCAAATGGATAAAATCTCACAAAAGATTTTTTTTATTGGTATGTTGATAGTTGTTATAGGGTTTATTGGTAAATTCGCGCTATAACAAACGCCTTAAACAACGCGGCCTACGGCCGCTGGACTCGCAACAAGTTGCTCGCCGTTTAGGCGTGCGTTAGAAGCCAAAGAAACTACGGAGTAATCATCAAGTGCCGATTTTTGATATTTCAGGGGATAGACTATCTGCCGTAGAGCAGAAGAACTTCGCCCTGGAAAAGGACTTACAGACGCTGATTGAGAAAAATCTCGAAACCGTTTTCAATTGTAGGTTTGTTGCCAGCGAATTTTCAACGGGTGCTCAGCACGCTGGTCGAATTGATAGCTTGGCTTTGTCTGAGGAAGATAACCCTGTCATCATCGAATACAAGAAAGTCGAGTCATCTGAACTTATCAACCAAAGTCTTTTCTATCTGCACTGGATTCAAGACCACAAAGGCGATTTCGAGATTGCGGTTCAAAAGCGACTTGGAAGTGGCGTCAAAGTTGATTGGTCAGATGTCAGAGTAATCTGTATAGCTCCCAACTATAAAAAATATGACTTGCACGCTGTGCAAGTGATGGGTGCAAATATAGAGCTGTGGAAATACCGCTTGTTCTCCAACGATTCAATATATCTTGAGGAGGTTTTTCACTCTACAAAGTCGGCGGCTTCCTCTGTCGCAACCATGCCAGCAGAGAACGGATACAAAAACCCTGTCATGGTCGAGGCGGGCAAGAAGGCAGCTCTTACTCGCGCCACAGCGACCTATACATTTGATGAAAGACTTGACGGCAAAAGCGAAGATATTCGCGAGCTAACAGCATCGATCCGTGAGTTCATCCTCGGCCTAGATGAATCTATTGAAGAAGTGCCGAAAAAATTCTACGTTGCTTACAAAATCTCCCAGAACATCGCGTGTATGGAAGTCAAAGGTAAGAACATCAAATTGTTCTTAAAGCTCAAGCCGTCCGACGTTCCAGAGGGCACCAAAAACTATAGAGATGTAACATCAATAGGTCATTACGGTACTGGTGATGTTGAGTTTACTGTGTCTTCGGAAGCGGATTTTGAGCCGGTTAAAGAATTTATAGCAATGGCGTATAACAAGGTTGGTGGCTAATGGCTTCTAACAATCGCAGACACAGCGACGGCTTTTTCATTGCGGCTGCGCCTCCATTACAAAGCCGCGCGTGCTGCGGGCGTTATAGCGTGCGAATTGTTTTTGAACGTGCATCGTAGAAATTCTCTGCCAAGCAAATACTTTTAAGCTTTATCGTGATTTTCAAAGGGCGCTGTGTCGTTCCGGTGCTAATAGAAATTCAGCACAAAACGCACTTCGCATTACGGGTTGCCACTAAGTTAGTTTGCGGTGAATAATCGCAGTTGTATTTTTAATCGGTAGCTTCGGTTAGCTTTTCGCAGAAACGCAGTTTCTAAAAGCTCAAACCATCGCTGCCATAACAAGGCGCAGCAACACGCCACTGCGTGGCTGGACAGTTTGTAAGTCGCGCTTATGTGGTTTTGCTTCGCAAAAGTATTCCACAACGCGCGCCTTACAAACTGCCGTTGTGCTTGGCGTTAGCTTTCGCCGGAGTCCAAACATGGTTTCCAAAGAAGAAATTACAGAGTTCTTAAAAACGGAGTTTCCTCAAACAAAGTGTACGGTCGAGGAGATCGGTTCGCGTGGCGCTACGGTTAGGCATCGTATCGGTTTTGAAGAACTCCGTCCTGGCGGTACGGTCTCCGGTCCCGTATTGATGGCAGTTGCCGATGTGGCACTCTACGTAGCTATCCTGGGTGAAATAGGTTTGGTGCCGCTTGCTGTAACGACCAGTCTCAACATTAATTTCCTGCGTAAGCCGTCTTCCGATCGGGATATTATCGGGCGTTGCTCATTATTAAAGATAGGAAAGAGCCTTGTGGTCGGAGAGGTATTTTTATATTCGGAAGGTCTTGCTGAACCGGTGGCGCACGTTGTTGCTACTTATTCGGTACCGGTATCAAAAAGCTAACAAGTAAAGGCAGCGGAAAACCAAAAGCTCCGCTCTGCTACACTTTTGTTTTCCGCTGCTTTAAGCGTTATGTTTTCTAGGGAGGTTTGCGACATGTTTGGAAATCTGTTTTTTCTAATTATTGGATTGGTCGCTATTTTTGTTGGTATAAGAAATAGTGATGTAGTACTTATTTTATGTGGTGTTGTTAGTTCGCTGGGTGCTGTGGGGACTTTTTATTTTTTTAAAACAGGAAAAAGTCCTGGTCAGCAAGAGAAGTAGGCGCTATTAAATCGGCCGTCAACCTTATCAGGCTTTAGCTGCGATTGAGCAAGTATTGGGCCAGACAGATCTGACGATTGAGCGGCGCGCCTGGCTGGGAGCTGCGCGCGCTCAAGCTAAACGCATGCTTGGTCAGGAAAAAACCGAGCTACCACTTGCTTTAGAGGCGGCGCAGGCACTGCCGGCCGATCATCCGGCATTATTGCATCTACAGATTGCTCATCTTTACGGTGGCGGCTTGCGCGCCTCAGTTGACGAAACCCTCGATCGGCTGCTACCGCAGCTTGCCTTATTGCCTGTCAATCAACCGACCTCGCTTTGTCTGAAAATTCGTCTTGCCTCTGTTATGGCCGACATCGAAGCACTTAATGGCGAAACCTTTGAATTGGCTTCAAATGCTTACCGGAGCGCTGATAATGAGTCGCTGGCCTGGATGCGTGCCGAAGCAGCATCAGTGCTGGGGCAGATTGCCCTGAGAACAGATGGTGACTACGGTCGGGCGCTGAGCGAAGAGGCGCTGCGTTACTTCGAGGCTCAGCAAATGCACGATATGGTTGCCAATGAGTTATATATGAGTGCGTTTTCCTGGTGGAAGCAACGGGATAGCCAATCGCTGAAAAACGCCGAACAGCTCTTTCGCCGCTCTGCCGAAGCGGCACAACGGGCCGATAATCCTTTTGGTGTGGCCTATGCCGAAGCCGGGCTTTGTGGTGTGCTGGAGCAGCAGGGACGGGTGGCAGAGGCTCTGCTAAGCTGCCGCGCCAGCTTGCCTAAACTAAAGGGTATTCGGCATATCACCGAGTACAGCACTAACGTGAATTATGCGGCGGCGCTGCTGGCGAATAAAGAGCCGGGGCAAGCCATGGTGATACTTGAATCGTTAGCAAAGGACTGGCCAGAATGGGACGTCGGTTATCATGGCTATCGGTATTACTTTATCAGAGGGCAAACTTATGCCGCTTTGGATCATTACGAAGCTGCGGTGTCAGATCTTAATGTCGCCTTAAGCGAACTGTTGGAGTTTGGCGATAACAGTTGGGCACGTAATAACAGACTGGTACAGGCGCGGTTTCGTGTAGAACAGCTGGCACAAAGTCTGGAGCGCAAAACTCTGGAAGCAGCAGAAAAGGATCGCCGCCACCGCTTGCTCGTGGTCAGTGGTGTTATAGTGACGCTGCTGCTTAGCGTTATCGTGATGATGCTGCTGCGACACCGGCGTTTTTACCGGCGGATGGCCTTTACTGATCCCTTAACCGGCTTGGCAAACCGCCGCTACACAGAGGCACGGGCACAGGAGGCCTTTGTGCATGCGAAAGCCCGGCAACAGCCGCTCTTTATTGCACTACTGGATTTGGATCGCTTTAAAACCTGCAACGATCGTTATGGTCATGATGCCGGCGATGAGGCGCTGAAACGTTTCGCTTATGTGGCGAGTAAAATTCTACGTCCGGGGGATATATTCGGCCGTTGGGGAGGCGAGGAATTTTTGCTGGTATTACAGGGCGTTGATCGTGACGAGGCGAATACCATCCTGGAGCGGTTGCGCAGTGCCGCGGCTGCCGAACGATTGAAGCTGGCGCCGGATTATCCATTGCATTTTAGCGCGGGTGTTGTGGGATTACAGCACGATACCGAGCAGCTTGCTGAATTGCTGACTCTGGCAGATCAGGCGCTGTACCAAGCTAAGGAAGCCGGGCGGAATCGGAGTTATTTTGCGAAGGACTACGCAGTTTTAAATTGAAAGTGTTATCACAGTCTTGTCATACTGGCAGTTGGCCATAACACTGATTGCTTTGGCCCTGCACAGCGAATTATTCTCCCGTCGCAGGGCGCGTCATTGTGATTACCCCAAAATAGTAAAGGTTGCCTCTTTTCAGGAGCGGATATGCAAGGTAGCGCAGTAAAAAAATGGACATTGGTGTTGGGTTTTGTGCTCGCCATGGGGAGTGGTATCGTATTTTTCCATCAAAAGCTGATTTCGGCACTGATACTGCCGCAGTATATTGAATGGGCCACTGAGACTGAACTGCTAGGCCTGCAAACTGGCCAGCCGTTGGATGACATACAGTTGGCACTCGCCCGGGAAATTGGTATCAAGAACCCGCAACAGGTGAGGCTGGTCTTTGTTGATCAAGTCCCTTTTCCGTACGATAACCTGCTGTTAAAAACAGTGGGTGAAGCCGTGGGCTTTATCGGCGAGGGTATCGTCAATAATGCTCAGGTATTTGGCTACTCCATTTATGTCCGCGAAGACTACCCGCTTACTACGCCACGTCTGGCCCATGAGCTGGTGCATGTTTTGCAAATTGAACGTTCCAGTTTGCAGCAAGTTATCATACAGCATTTTAGCGATCTGGCGACCTATGGCTATGACAACGCCCCCCTGGAAGTGGAAGCATATCAGGCAAATGAAAAGTATCGTGATGTGTTATAGGCTAGGATTTTAAGTGCTTGCTGTTCAAACAAAAGCAATCCAGCGCCCGGCGAAAAGTATGGTTAGCCAGAGCAGTAGCGAACTGGCGGCGGTGAGCTTAAGACTGTTACTGACTGGCCCGCCACTGCAGGCCTGCTGCCAGGCCCGGCTCAGGTGCACTATTAGTAGGTTAAGCAGTGCCAGGGCCAGTAACAGCATTTTCAGCAAAAAAGCCTGATTACTCAGATATTGCAGGGGTTGCACGCTAAATAACAGCACGCCACTACCGATAGCCAGCAGCAAACCGATGCCCGCCAGCCGGCTAAACAGCTTGAATAAGTCTGATAACGCGCTTTGACGTAGCACTCCGAGTAGCCGCAGATCCAACAGCAGAATATTACCAAGCAGCAGGGCGATGCCCAGAATATGCAGCGCGCTCAGCGCCGGATACGCCAGTGTCGACTGGCGGATAAGGTTAATGAGCGCCAGTTCGGACAGGCTGGTCAGGCTGTTTGCCAGCAAGGCTTAGTCTTCGCGCAGCAGCTGCGGATAAAAGGTATACACCTTCCCATTAATGGTGGCGCGAACTGCTTTGATAATCCGCTCATCCGTTTTTGCCGAGCGATGGCCACGCACCAGCACGGTATCACCGACTGCGGCTTCGCCTTCGACAAAACCGGCATCCCGGGTTTGCCGTGGATTACCCAGGTCGACCTGCCAGGCACCATCCGGGGTGTTGATCATTAAACGCGGATGCGGCGGGCCAATATAGATTTCGGTAATTTCCCCGCTCATCTCGGTTTGCTGCTGTTCGGTCCAGTTCCAGCCGTGGTGGGCTGCGGCGCTTGCAGCCCAGAGTGCGGCAGCGATTAAACTTAACTGGCTGACTTTAGTAAGGGTGGTACGCATCTTTACCTCGTCTCCTTTGCTTTGTTCTCACCTTAGTATACGAAGCAACAGGCACTATGGCGCACAAAAAAGCCGCTTTTGCGACCACCCGACAATCAGATGGGATTTGTTACAGTGCTTCTGCGTAGCGATACAAGGCTTTTAAAATCGCCATTTTCTGCTCATCGGCGCTGTGCTCATGCGCCAGATTTTCCAGTGCCAGGCTAAACTGTTCCAGAGTCAGGTTGGGATTATCCAGGCCGTGCATCAGCTTGTCAGTGCGGTAACGTTGCCATTTTTGCAGCTCGCTATCGGTAAGACTGAGCGGGTAATTACGTGCCCGGTATAAAAAATATAAGCGGTTTAGCCGCTCTTCGCTAAAGATCAGGCTATCGGCGGTTAGGCTGGCCGGATCCAGCTGGTGCAGCTGTTGCATTTTTTGTTTATCGGCGTCGCTGATAAAGCCGTTGTACAGCTGATAATCGGGGTTGGTTTCAGCGCCGTAGTCGCCGGCTTGTTGATACAGCTCGACCACTTTTTGTTGTAACTGGCGATTTTGGCGCAGCCATTCCAGATGGTGCAGGCATTGGTTGCGGTCAATGCCAAGCTCGGTTGCGCGTTCGGCACTCAGGGTTTTCGCATTGGCCAGCACCGGGCATTTATTCAGATGGATCAGTTTTAACCCCAGTCGCTGTTCGCCTTCGGCCAGTTCACTGCTCTTACGGTAGAGTTTTTGTTGCAGTGTAGCCAAATCATCATCCAGCAGCGCTCTGGGGTCGAGCTGCAGGTTATAGCAGATAACCGCGTTCTTATTGCTTGGGTGGTAGGCCAGCGGCACTATCCAGCTGGCACAGCCCTGAGTCGCCGGGAACTTTGAAGAAATATGCACCAAGGGTGTTAAGCCTGCAACGTCAATCAGCTCGGCGACTTTTTGCTTTTTACGCAGTTCAAACAGATAGTGAAACAGTTTAGGTTGTTGCTGTTTAATCAGTTTGGCAATGGCGATGGTGGCGTACACATCAGACAGCGCATCGTGGGCGGCGCTGTGTTCTAAATTATTGGCTTTGGTTAGCAGCTCCAGCTTGAAACTGGGGCTGCCATCATCACGCAGTGGCCAGTTAATACCCTCAGGGCGCAGCGCGTAGCAGGCGCGCACCAAATCAATCAGATCCCAGCGGCTGTTGCCCTGCTGCCATTCCCGGCCGTACACATCATAAAAGTTACGATACAGGCCGTAGCGGGTGACCTCATCGTCAAAGCGCAGGCTGTTATACCCCAGCACGCAGGTATTGGGGGTACTAAAGGCGTTTAGGATCCGCTGCATAAACTCGGTTTCAACTAAGCCTTTTTTATTACAGAGCTGCGGGGTTAAACCGGTGATCAGGGCGGCTGCCGGATGGGGCAGGTAGTCGTTGGCGAGCTGGCAATACCACATCTCGGGCTCGCCAATAATATTCAGTTCATGGTCGGTACGGATACCGGCAAATTGGGCTGGGCGATCTTTTTTCGGATCGGCGCCCCAGGTCTCAAAGTCATAGAAATAAAAGCTTGGCGCTTGGCTCATGGCGGTTCCTGTCCGGAATTTCAGCAGCTTACTAGCAACATCAGATAGCCGCATCATAACCGATAGCCGGCCTGCAGGTACAGTCAGGCGGGAGTCCTCAGCATGGTAAGCCGCAGCTCACTTAATCGGATAAAAAGCGCTGCTACACGCTTTTCTACCTCCAAGGTGGTAAATTGCGCTACAATGTTTGATGTGTTTTTCTAATTATTTAAAGAGCTTACACCATGCGTAAAAACCTGCCTGTTACTAATCAACGCCGTACTTTTGGCCCTGAGGAGCGGTTAATCTCGGTTACCGATACCCGCGGTATTATTGTTGACTGTAATGAGGCTTTTGTCGCGGTAAGTGGCTACAGCAAAGAGGAGCTGCTGGGACAGCCGCATAATCTGGTACGGCATCCGGATATGCCTGCGGCAGCCTATGAAACCATGTGGCGTTACCTGAAGCAGGGTAAAAACTGGATGGGCCTGGTGAAGAACCGCTGTAAAAACGGTGATTATTACTGGGTGGATGCCTATGTGATGCCGATTTTCGAAAAAGGCCAGATCGTGGGTTATGAGTCGGTGCGTTGTGCGCCGAAAGAGCAGGATGTCACCCGCGCTGAACAACTGTATCAACACATCAATCAGGGCAAAGCTGCTGCAAAGCGCTGGTCGGTGGAGGCGGGGCTCGGTTTATTGACGCTGCTGGTCGCTAGCTTAGCGCTGTGGCAAGGCGGTTTAATGGCGCTGGCGTGGGTGCTTGCTGCTGCGACACTGACCTGGGCGCTGTTACAAAAATGGCAGCAGGCCAAACTCTTTAGTGAGCTGGATGCCTTATTACCCGGTGCCTTTGGTGATCGCTTGGCGGTGCTAAGTTATACCGATGATCGTAATGCGGTAGGCAAGTTAAAAGTGAATGTGCTTAGCGAACGCTCGCATTTGCGTGCCATGCTAACCCGGATTGAAAATGCGGCCAGTAGCGTAGCTAAGGACTCACTGCGCGGCTTACAACTGACGCAGGAAGCCAACCAGGAGATTGATCGCCAGCAGGCCGAAACCATGCAGGTGGCCACGGCGATGAATCAAATGACGACGACTATCGCCGAAGTGGCGCACCATGTTACTGATACTGCAGCCCAGGCCGATAAAGCCAACAAATTAGCGGCACGGGGCAATGAAATTGCCGGTACCACCCGCTATTCGATTGAGAAATTACGCGATACGGTCAGCAGTATCGGCCAGTCGGTGACTGAGGTGTCCGATCAAACCGATAAGATTGCCAAGGCGGCACAGTTTATCGAGCAGATTGCCGATCAAACCAATTTACTGGCGTTAAATGCAGCGATAGAAGCGGCTCGCGCCGGCGAACAGGGGCGGGGCTTTGCGGTGGTGGCAGAGGAGGTGCGTAATCTGGCGCAGCGTACTCAGCAATCGACCAAAGAAATTTATGCTATCGTCGCGGAGTTGACGGCGCGGGCGAATAACGCGGTACATGTCGCGCAGTTAGGGGCCCAGGATGCCGAAAATGGTTTACAAAAAGTGCTGGAAAGTGGTGAGATGTTAAGTGGTATCAATGGCGCAGTGAATGAAATTGCCCATATGTCAACCCAGATGGCAGCTGCGGTAGAGCAGCAGGCCCATGTGGCAGACGATATCAACCGTCAGGTTGTCAGCATTTCCACGTTGGCGGGACATAGCACTCAGGCGGCGACGGAAGCGGCCCATACGCTGAGCCAGCTGAAAAAAGTGTCGGATAATCTGGCCGATTTGGTTCATCGGTTTAAACGCTAAACGCAAATCGCAGGCCCGGGGGCTCGATGTTAAGGTCGTTACGTAGTCAGTTAACCTTATTGCTGGTCGGTTTATTGCTGTTGCTGGCTGTATTTACCGGTTATGCCACCCTAAATACTATGCGTAACGACAGTGAGCAGCAAGCACGACAGCTGCTCATGGTTGCCAGTAACGCCGCTGGTCAGACGCTGCAAGTGCGCAGTGATCAGTTAACTGACAGCGTCCGCCTGTTAGCGGCCGACTTTGGCTTTCGTCAGGCCGTGGCCACCGCCGAAGCGGAAACCATCAGCAGTGTTTTAGACAATCATGGCGCCCGGATTAACGCCGATCTGGCGTTTTTATTTACCCCGGATGGCCGGATGCTGGCCAGTACCGCTGCGGTGCAGGATAACGCCGTATTACCCGGTTTATTTGAACAAGCCCGTGCTCAGCAAGGCTCACAGGCCAGCGTGCTTAGCGTGGGAGAGCGTGCCTATCAGTTAGTACTGGTGCCGGTACGGGCGCCGCATATTATTGCCTGGGTTGGTATGGGCTTTAGTGTCGATCAGCAACTGGCCAGCCAAATCGCCGATTTAACCGGGCTGCAGGTGAGTTTTATCAGGCTCAGCGGCGAACGTTTGGTGCTAAGTTCCACGCTTTCGGCAGCGGCCAAACAGCAGCTGGCCGAGCAGCTGCAACATATCATGCTTGATGAACGCGTATTGCCGGAGTTGTTACCCCAGCATATCAGTCAGCTATTTGCGCTTAGTGAAACCCAGCAGTTATGGGGCGTATTGCACTTGCCAAATGCGCAGTGGCTGGCAAATTATCAGGCACTGCGTAATCAGCTGCTACAGATCTTTAGTCTGGGCCTGGCGCTGGCGCTGGTGGTGGCCTTTGTATATACCCGTAGTGTCACCCGGCCATTGGATAAACTGGTGCGCTACGCCAAGGCGATCGGGCGTGGTCAGGAAGTACAGCCGCCGGCGGTAGCCCTAGCTGAAGTGGGCTTGCTGGCAAATACCCTTACCCAGATGCGTGCGGCAATTCAGCAGCGGGAGCGGCAACTACTGGAGCAGGTGGAGCGCGACCCGTTAACCGGGTTAGCAAACCGGCTGGCGGTCGAGAAGCACCTGGCAGCCAGGCTGCAGCAACAGGCGTCGACTTTATTGCTATTAAATATCGCAAAGTTTCGTTACGTAAACGATAGTCTGGGCTATCACAGTGGCGATTTGTTATTGCAACAGCTGGCGCTGCGGCTTAACAATGAAACCACAATCAGTTTTTGTGCCCGGCTGGGGGCTGATGAGTTTTTACTGGTGATCCCCTCCGCGCTGGAAGAGGAGCAGATCAATAGCTTGCTGGTTAATCTGGCGCAACCCTTCGATTTGGCCGGTTCGGCGATTAATCTACAGTTGGTGGCCGGTGTCTATGCCACCACGGCGCTGGCGCAGGATGTCAATGCGATATTGCGGCGGCTGGAAATTGCCCTGGCTAACGCCAAAGCGGACAATCTGCCGCAAGCCTGGTATCGCACCGGGCAGGATGAAAGCCATCAGAGGGAGCTGACCTTGATCCGCGATCTGCCACAGGCGTTAGACAGTGGTCAGTTTTCTGTGGTATTCCAGCCGAAGGTCGATATCGTTGCCCGCCGCTGTCGGGCGGCAGAGGCGTTGATCCGCTGGCAACACCCTACACTGGGTTTTGTCTCACCCATGGAGTTTATTACCCTGGCCGAGCGAACCGGCAATATTAGCCTGATCTCGAACTGGATGTTACAGCAGGTGATCCGGCAACTCGCCAGCTGGCAACAGCTGCACCCGCAAGTGGCAGTGGCAGTAAATTTATCGGCGGCCGATCTGCTGGATGATGCTTTGCCGGCGCGTATTTTGGCCGCACTGGCTGAAGCCGCTGTGCCAGTGAGTGCCTTAACACTGGAAGTGACCGAAAGTGCGGTGATGCAGGATGCCAGCCGGGCTATCGCTAATCTGAAAGTATTAAAGCAGGCCGGGATCAAGCTGGCGATTGATGATTTTGGGACCGGGCAGTCATCACTGGCTTATCTGAAGAATTTGCCGGTACATGAAGTGAAAATCGATCGCGCCTTTATCAAAGATATCGAACACAACCAACAGGATGCGTTGATTGTGCAGGCGACCGCGCAGCTGGCGGGAGGGCTGGGGCTGACCGTTACGGCAGAGGGGCTGGAGAATCATGCCGGTTTAAGCCGGGTATTGGATGCCGGCTGTCAGCAGGTGCAGGGGTATTACTTCGCCAAGCCGCTACCCGCCAAAGATTTTAGCCAGTGGTTGCAGGATTTTGCGACCCAGGGCGAGCGTTTCTTTCCGCCTGCAGTGGATCCAGCCACAGCGCCAACTGCTGCTCAATAAAGCTGCCGAGTTTGACGGCGGCCTGCGGCAAGCGTTTATTACTGTGTCGTACCAGATACCAGTGACTTAGCAGCGGAAAACCGCTTACCCCCAGTACAGACAGCAGATGTTGCTGTCCCTGCAAGGTATGGGCAGATAACAAGGCTACGCCCAGACCTGCCATCACACTAAGCCGGATCGCTTCATTTGACTCCATTTGCATACTATATTTGATTTCAGTGGCCTGGCTACTGAGCCAGCTATCAAAGGTCATACGGGTGGCAGAGCCGGGTTCGCGCAGAATAAAGCGTTCCTCCTGCAGCATCCCAAAACTTAAGCCGCTTTGCCGGCTGGCCCAGTGCCCGGGCGGGGCCACCAGATACAGCGGGTTGGCGACTACGGCCTTGGCTTTAACATTCTCCCCGCCGGGTGGGTGACTAAATAAATACAGGTGATCCTGTTGCTGGGCGAAGCGGTTTAAAATATGGGCCCGGTTGCCGATCTGCAGGTTGATCACCACCCTCGGATAGTCACGGCTAAAGTCGGCCAGCAGTTGTGGCAGCAGATATTGGGCGGTATTGACTACCGCCAGCGAAATGGTGCCGGCATCGCCACGGCGCTGTTGATGTAGCTGCTGATTAAATTCTGATAGCCGTTCATCAATATCCAGCACCGCCTGATACAGCAGTTCACCACTGGCGGTCAGTTGTAAGCGTTGTTGCTGATAATCAAACAGTGGCTCGCCAATGATTTCACTCAGTTTTTTAAGTTGTAATGATACCGTGGGTTGCGTCAGGTGCAGTAAACGGGAAGCGGCGGTAATATTGCCACTTTCGGCAACCTGGCGGAAAACCTGTAATAGCCGGAAACTAAGATGACGGGCGTCCATAGATAATTATCAATAGTGATTTCTTAAATTATTAATTAGCATAAAGGGTAGGTTGCAGGCAAGATCGGCGCCGATATTTACACAACTTAAAACGATAACTAGAACAGGGAGAACTTAATGCCAGATGTGGTTATAGCGTTTTTTGCTTTGGGTTTAATTGCCGGCCTGGTGAAATCCGATCTCAAAGTGCCGGTGTCGATTTATGAAATCCTGTCAATTTTACTGATGTTGGTAATTGGCCTGAAAGGCGGTATGGCGCTACATGGTGAACCCTTGTTGCCGCTGCTGCCGGAGCTGGCGCTAATCGTATTTTGTGGTGCCCTGATCCCACTGCTGCTGTATCCGCTGTTAAGACGCCTGATTAAGCTGGATAGTGCCAACGCTGCCAGTATTGCCGCGCACTATGGCTCCGTTAGTGCGGGTACCTTTGCGGTGGTGCTGGCGGTTGCGATGGCGAATAATCTGGAATTATCCGCCCAGACCACACTGTATCTGGTGCTGCTGGAATTGCCGGCTATCGTGGTAATGCTCTGGCTGTACCGCTTTATTAATGGCACCAAGGCCAATGGTCTGGCAATTTTACATGAAGCCCTGACCAGCCGCGGTGTGCTGCTGCTATTGGGCGGCATGTTGATTGGGGCCTTTTATGGTAATGAGGGCTTATCGGAAATTACCCCGGTATTGCTGGGTGGGTTTAAAACCATGCTGGCGCTGTTTTTACTGGAAATGGGCCTTTGTACGGCCCGGGTCTGTAATCCGTTGCCGTGGAAGCATTGGCGGCTGATGATTTTCGCACTGGTTACCCCCTTGGTGCTGGCCAGTGTCGGACTGCTGGTCGCCGGCATCCTGGGCATGCCAGCGGGTAGTGCCCTGGTGTTTGCGACGCTAATGGCCAGCGCTTCTTATATCGCGGCACCCGCGGCGATCCGGGCCGCCATTCCACAGGCCGATATCGGCCTGTCGATGCTGGCGGCGCTGGGGATCACCTTCCCATTTAATATCTTAATCGGTATTCCACTTTACCAAAGCTGGATCCTTTAGGTACCACAAAAAGTCTGGCAGACGCGCTGTTCCGGGCGTGCTGCCAGGCTGTATGGCTCACCTGCTGCTGATGGCTGATAGGGTTGTTGCCATAGCTGCTGCAACTGTTGGAATAAAGCTAAATCACCATCCTGGCTGACCTGGTCTATCACCTGTTGGATCAGGTGATTGCGTGGGATCAGATAAGGGTTGGCGGTTGCCATAATAGCCTGCGGATCGGCAGTCTGCTGGCTCAGGCGCTGCTGCCATTGCCGCTGCCAGGCACTGTACTGTTGTTTGTCCAGTTGCTGTGTTAAATAGGCACTGTCGCCTTGCCGCAGCGCAAAAAAACTCTGGCTAAAATCAGCCTGGCCAGCGCTCAGTAACGCAAGAAAATCGGCGATCAGCTGATCGTCCGCCTCCTCCTGTGCCGGTGCCGTTAATCCCAACTTGGCCCGAAAGCGCTGCCGGTATGCAGTTTGATAATACTGTGGAAAGGCGTTCAACACCGACATTGCCAGCGCAATCGCCTGCTCTTGATCCGGGTCAATCAGGGACAGCAGGGCTTCGGCCAGCCGGGCCAGGTTCCACTGCGCAACGGCTGGCTGATTCTGATAGGCATAGCGACCCTGTTGATCGATATAACTGTAAACCTGCCGCGGTTGATAGGCTTCCATAAAGGCGCAGGGACCATAGTCTATCGTTTCGCCGCTCAGGCTCATATTATCGGTATTCATGACACCGTGGATAAAACCCAGGCTCATCCAGTGCGCGACCAACTGCGCCTGGCGCTCCGCTACCTGCTGTAACAGTGCCAGATACGGATTATCCTGTTGCCACAGCTGCGGATAGTGACGGTTTATGACATAGTCTGCCAGCGCGGGCAGCGCAGCCGGATCAGGCTGGCTGGCAGCATACTGCATTGTACCGATCCGGATATGACTACTGGCAACCCGGGTTAAGATAGCGCCCGGTAGTGTTTCATCACGGAACACTAACTCACCGCTGCTCACGGCTGCTAACGCCCGGGTGGTGGGTACGCCTAAGCCATACATGGCTTCGCTAACCAGATATTCCCGTAATACCGGACCCAGTGGGGCGCGGCCATCGCCACTGCGTGAAAACGGGGTACGGCCAGCGCCTTTTAGTTGCAGATCGTAAAGCTTACCATCCTTGGCCCGCAGCTCTGCCAGTAGCAGCGCCCGGCCATCGCCTAAGCGGGGAACATAGTTAGCAAATTGGTGGCCAGCATAGGCCTGAGCCAGCGGCAATGTCCAATCGGGTAGGTTGTTACCGCTAAACAGCGCTAAGCCCTCAGCTGTCCGCTGATACTGTTCTGGCAACTTTAGTTCGCTGGCCAGAGTCTGGTTAAATGCCAGCCAGGCCGGGGCTCGCACCGGCGTTGGCGCACAATCGGCGTAGCAGGCAGCAGGCAGGGTTCGGTAGCTATGTTCAACCTGAAATAATGACATAACGGCTCTAAGGCAGTGACAGAATAGTTGAGTAGTTTACTCAGATATTCCCGCTCTGGCTAGGTCGCGTGCATGCTTTAGCGTTTACGGTATTCAGCTACTGCCTGATTTGAGGCTTCGACCATTTTGCGCCCGCGTGCTGAGCTTTGCGTCAGCATAATAAACAGCAGGTCAATGACCAGCTCCTGAGCATTACGTGACAAAATAGACGACAGCCGGGCGGCATTTTCATTGGCGACGGTTTTTAAATTCAGCACTGAGAGTTTCGCTACGGTATTAGGCGCAAAACCGGTCAGGCTCAGCAGCGGAATGCCACGGCTACTGGCATACTGGCTGACGACGATCATCTCCGGTGTTTCACCGGATTCACTGATCACCACCAGTAAATCTTTATTGTTGTAGTGGGCTAAATCAGCCAGTTGGATATGATTATCACTTTCTGCGATGGCTTGTAGCCCCAGTTTGCGTAGCTTCAGGCAAAAATCCTGTGCCACCAGAAAGGAGGCACCTTTACCGGTTAGCATAATGCGTCTGGCTTGGGTCAGCAGTTGACAGCCTTGCTCCATACTGGCCTGATCATTGGCACTAAGGGTATTGGTCAGAACTTCAATTTTACCCGCCAGCAGTTTGCGCGCCATTTCCTGAAAATTATCATTCAGCGCAATATCACCATGCAATTTAATGCTTTTCGGGCTGGCTTGCTGGTGCAGGCTGTCGTTAATTGCAAACTTAAAATCCGGGTAGCCCTTATAACCCAGCTTTTGCGTAAAGCGGACCACTGTAGCCTGACTAACGCCAACGGCCTGTGCCAGTTCCTGTGATGATAATTGACGAATTTGTGCTGAGTTCGCCAGTACATAGTCCGCTATCGCCAGTTCAGCGCTGCGTAAGCGGCTTTTTAGAAGCACAATTTTTTGTAATACGGCCATACCTGGCTCCAAACTGCTGTTATGGTTTGAGTATACGCGTATTGCGGGCAGAAAGACCAGCCGCACGCCCACGCCAAAATGCGGTGCCGGCTAACGTTGCCAAAGGCGGTACTTCTGCATAAAATCGCCGGCCTGGATCTTCAACTCGAAGCGGAGTGCATGGTGAATAAAAATCTACTGACAAATGGGGCGGCTTTGGTGCTGGTACTGGGCGGCGTGCTGCTTGCTCAGCCACTGCTGCTGAGTATCGGTATGTTTGCTTTGGCCGGCGCCATTACCAATACCCTGGCTATCCATATGTTGTTTGAGCGGGTGCCTCTGCTGTATGGCTCAGGTGTGATCCCGGCGCGCTTTGTGGAATTCCGGCAGGGGATCTATCAGTTGGTGATGACCGAGTTTTTTAGCAGTGAAAATATCGACCGCTTTTTAGCGGAGAAAAAACAACAACACAGCCGGGCCTTTGATTTTGAACCGGTAATCAAGCAAACCGATCTCAGTCCGGCCTTTAATGCGCTGGTCAGTGCCGTGGAGCAATCTTCTTTTGGCAGTATGCTGTCGATGTTCGGCGGCAGTGCGATGCTAAAACCCTTACAACAGCCCTTTACTGAAAAATTACAGAGCGCACTGATTGAGATTAGTCAGAGTGAGCAGTTTAACCAGTTGCTGTTGACGCAATTGGACAGCCCGGAGCAATTAGCCGAGCTCAGACAACAAATTGAGCAAATTGTTGAACAGCGGCTGGCTGAGCTGACCCCAGAGCTGGTGAAACAGATTATTCAACGGATGATCCGCGAGCATCTGGGCTGGCTGGTGGTTTGGGGCGGGGTCTTTGGTGGTGTGCTTGGTCTGCTGGCAGGACTGATTAGCCGCTAATCCCTTGCTGAACCGCTGAAATGGCAGTACCGTAGTGTAACTGCCAGTTGGCGTTCTTAAAGCGAGGTACAACCATGACGGTAACAACCAAGACCTGTAGTATTGCAGCAGCGCTATTGTTAAGTCCTCTTTGTTTGCAGGCAATGCCTGAACTGAAAGGCAATGAACAGCTGTGGTTATTAACGGCTGAACAGCAGCTGGTTAAAGTTGCGGCCAAGGCGCCACAACAAGTTATCGAGCAACGTGCCTTGCAGGGACTCTCTGCAGCAGAGCGGTTAATTGGTATTGATTACCGGGTGGCGTACGGCGTGTTGTTTGGTTTATCGAATCAGGGCCAGCTCTATCAGATCAATACGACAGACGGCAGCCTGACTAAAGTTGGTACTGCATTACCCGCCGGCAGTCTGACTGAGGCTGCTTATGGTTTTGATTTTAACCCGGCGGCAGATCGGATCCGGGTTGTTAATGTGCAGGGACAAAATTTACGCCTGCATCCGGAAACCGGCGCGCTGGCCTTTACCGATCCCAAGCTGCATTATGCCGCGGACGACGTCAATGCGGCCAAGCAGCCGGCGATAGTCGCTGCCGCTTATACCTACAATCAGCAAAATGAGAAACTCACTACCAATTACGCTATCGATCTGGCACAAGGCACGCTGGTGACTCAGGGCAGTATTGAAGGCCAGGAGCCAGTAGTTTCACCCAATACCGGTACCCTGTTCACAGTTGGTAGCCTGGGCCTGGCAGCACTTAGCGACGTCGCCTTTGATATCTCCGATCTGCGTAATATTGGCCTGTTGGCAGTCAGCAAACAAGGCGCTGCGGTAAGTAGCCTGTATCAGGTGGATCTCGCCAGTGGTAAAACGCGGTTACTTGGCGAGTTACCGACCACGATAACGGGTATTGCCATTGAACCCTAAGTTACATGCCACCCTAATGACGCTGGCGCTGCTGTTTAGCAGCGTTAGTCTGGCCGCCGGGTTGCAGGTACAGGTGATTGACGAGCAGGGCCAGCCGGTTGCCGGGGCGGTGGTGTTTTTAGAATCCGCTGCTGCCAGTGCGGCGGTAAAGCCTGTCGACGATGCCCGTATTGTGCAAAAGGATAAAACCTTTATCCCGGATGTGCTGGTGATCCCGCGCGGTACCGCCGTGTATTTTCCCAACGAAGATACGGTGCGGCATCATGTGTATTCGTTTTCTGCCATCAAGCCGTTTGAAATTAAGCTTTATGTTGGCACCCCTGCCGCGCCGGTGCTATTCGATCAGAGTGGCGTCGCGGTGCTTGGCTGCAATATTCACGATGAAATGATTGCCTGGGTAGTGGCGCTGGATACGCCTTATTACAGTCGCAGTGACCAGCAGGGAATATCTCGGCTGGAGCAGGTACCGGCCGGATCTTATACCTTGCGGGTTTGGCATAAAGACTTATTAAACGAGCAGGATGTGCCAAGGCTGGCGATAGAAATCGGCCAGCAGCCACAGCAAACGACAGTGCAATTGCCGAAACTGGCACCGGTATTTTAAACCTATTTTATGCCGCCGGTAATACGGCGGTCTTTTCCGCGTCTATACTAGAGCTGGCGTTTTGATGTCGCTTCGGTTGGTAGTTATTATCAGCAATATGCATCAAGGAGAGCCAGTATGTTCATAAGGTCTATCGTGGCGCAGTTTTTCAGCGTCAGTCTTTTTTTTAGTGGGTCGCTGCAGGCTGTACCGAGCGAGCAGTTAGATATTGCCGGTATTAAGCTTGGGATGACCGCATCGGAAGTGAAAACTGCGATCAACGTCTTTGACCCGGCGCTGCGGATTGAAGAAGTTGGCGCAGTATTTAATATCCATGATGGTGCCAGCTCGCTGCAAAGTCCCGAGTTTTTAGATCGGATAGAAGCCTTGCAGGGGAATCAGGGGGCCGTGTTAAAGGTATTCTTCTCCGGTCCGGTGGGCGAGGTGCGGGTAATTGGCGTGGCCCGTAAGGGATTGATCCTGAGCAACCAGCCGGCGTCAGTGCAATTTATGCAGTCGCTTACGGCACGCTATGGTCAACCGACGGCATTTAATCGTAATCAAAAAGATCAGCCGGTATGGGAAGCGCGTGGCAAGATGTCCTGTCTGAAAGCCCGGGATTATAAGAATGAGCCGCAGGTGAATATTGCACCGGGTTTTGGTGAAAGTGTGTTAGTCAATGTCAGTGCGGAGCAGTTCTTTAGCAGCCGGGCCGGCAATAATACTGGTAAGGGATTATTCCCGAAAGAATTTACTGACTGTGGTAGTTACCTGAGTTACTTTTTCCCGGGCGATCCGATCAGTAGCTTTAGTGGCGAACTAATGGATCTGGGTGCGATAGTGCACACAGAACGCAGCCGACAACAATGGGTTGAACAGTTAACGGCAGAAGCGATACAGAAACGGCTATCAAAAGGTCAGGTACCGAAGTTTTAGGCGAGATGCAGATTACGAAACAAGCCGGTCTGGTGACCGGCCTGTTTGGGTAAAGACCACTTATTTCAGATCAAAACGATCGGCATTCATCACTTTTACCCAGGCGTTAACAAAGTCTTGTACAAACTTCTGTTTGTTATCATCTTGGGCATAGACTTCAGCATAAGCGCGCAGAATCGAATTGGAGCCAAACACCAGATCAACCCGGGTCGCGGTCCATTTCACTTTGCCGCTGCTGCGCTCGACAATGTTATAGCTGTTGCGACCGGTCGGTTGCCAGCTGTAGTTCATGTCGGTCAGATTGACGAAGAAATCGTTGCTCAGCACCCCCGGCTTATCGGTAAAGACACCATGCTTGCTGCCACCAAAGTTGGTATCCAATACCCGCATGCCACCGATTAAAGCGGTCATTTCCGGGGCGGTTAAACCCAGTAACTGGGTTTTATCCAGCATCATTTCCTCAGGCTGTACCACATAATCTTTTTTCAGATAATTGCGGTAGGCATCATGTAGCGGCTCCAGCACTTCGAATGACTCAACGTCAGTTTGCGCCTGAGTCGCATCGCCACGGCCCGGTGCAAAAGGTACTGTGATATTCACACCGGCCGCTTTAGCTGCCTGTTCAATCGCCGCCGAGCCACCCAGTACAATCAGATCAGCCAGGCTGACTTTTTTACTCAGGCCAGCTTGAATGCCCTCCAGCGCTTTCAGTACCTTTTGTAACCTTGCTGGCTCATTGGCTTCCCAATCTTTTTGTGGCGCCAGCCGGATGCGGGCACCGTTCGCGCCGCCGCGATAATCTGAACCGCGGAAGGTGCGGGCGCTATCCCAAGCGGTGGCGACCAGTTCACTTACCGTTAAACCGCTGGCCAGAATTTTTGCTTTTAGCTCGCTGATTTCGGCTGCAGTCAGGCTGTAGCTCACGCTGGGTACCGGATCTTGCCAAATCAGTTCTTCTGTTGGCACATCTGGTCCGAGATAACGGCTTCTTGGTCCCAGATCGCGGTGGGTTAATTTAAACCAGGCCCGGGCGAATACATCTTCAAAATAAGCTTGATCTTTGTAGAAGCGCTCAGAAATTTCGCGATATGCCGGATCCATCTTCAATGCCATATCGGCATCGGTCATAATGGGGTTATAGCGAATGGCGCTATCTTCAACATCAACCGGTTTGTCCTGCTCTTTAATATTTACCGGCTCCCACTGCCAGGCACCGGCAGGGCTCTTTTTCAGCTCCCAGTCGTGTTCCAGCAACATTTTAAAGTAGCCGTTATCCCACTTGGTCGGTTCGCTGGTCCAGGCACCTTCAATACCACTGGTAACGGTATCACGGCCAATACCGCGGGTTTTATGGTTCATCCAGCCCAAACCCTGCTCATGCAGCTCAGCGCCTTCTGGTGCCGGCCCCAGGTTTTCGGCGCGACCGTTACCGTGCGCCTTACCGACAGTATGACCACCGGCGGTCAGCGCCACGGTTTCTTCATCGTTCATCGCCATCCGCGCAAAGGTTACACGCATATCGTGAGCGGTTTTTAGCGGATCCGGGTTACCATCGACACCTTCCGGATTGACATAGATCAGACCCATCATTACCGCAGCCAGCGGGTTCTCTAAATCGCGCTCACCAGAATAGCGGCTGCCTTCGCTACCGGATTTGGCCAGCCATTCTTTTTCGCTGCCCCAATAGGTGTCTTTTTCCGGATGCCAGATGTCCTCACGACCACCGGCAAAGCCAAAGGTTTTAAAGCCCATCGATTCATAAGCCATATTACCAGCCAGGATCATCAGATCGGCCCAGGAGATTTTGTTACCGTATTTTTTCTTGATGGGCCACAGCAGACGGCGGGCTTTATCCAGGTTGCCGTTATCCGGCCAGCTATTAAGAGGGGCAAAACGTTGGTTGCCAGTACCGGCACCGCCACGACCATCCGCTACACGATAGCTACCGGCACTGTGCCAAGCCATCCGAATCATCAGGCCACCATAATGGCCCCAGTCTGCCGGCCACCAGCTTTGGCTTTGCGTCATCAGCGCTTTCAGATCGTTTTTAACGGCTTGCAGATCCAGCTTGGCAAACTCGGCGGCATAGTTAAAGTCGGCACCAAGCGGGTTGGACTTGGTGTCATGTTGGTGCAGAATGTCAAGGTTCAATGTTTTCGGCCACCAGGCCATCACATTGTCGCTGCTACTGGTATTGGCGCCGTGTGCGATAGGGCACTTGCCACTGGAGGGGGTGTTCTTGTCCATGGGTCACTCCTGTTTTGGTTATTGCAAAGGGTACGACGCGCGATACGTCAATAAGTTGCAATAACTATAGCCCCCAATATGGAAAAGGAAAAATAACTTAAAGCGAATAGCCTAATAGCTTTTAGCAATTAAAAAGAAAGATTTTAACTGTTTATTTCAACCTTGCTGACCATTAAACCACTGGATGCCATAGTGTGAGAAGATTTCCGCATCGCGGTTATACCAGCGCCGGAACGGTTCAATATTAAAACCATGGAGTTGCGCCAGATAGGCATAGCGCATGGCGGTTTGCAGCATATCAGGATAGCGCCAGATCCGGCCGTAGGCGACTACATACAGCTGTGGGTGCTCTCCCAAGATATCCAGTGCCTGCATTACCTTATGTAAGTAACGCAGTTCCGAGGTTTGCTCCGGGGTAATTGCCTGCGGATCAAATTTGGCCATGCTTAGCTCCGATCAGAACGGGTTTAACGTCAGTATTTTTATATCGGCTGTCGCCGCCCAGATTTGAGCTGCATTTTGAGCGGACGCTGAAATTTCCTGTCGACCTCTTGTTTAATGCTGCTTGCGGCGCCACCTCTGAGCTTTTAGCCGAGCAGAATGGCAGGATAAATGATGAGTGCTTCGCCACAACAACAGCAGCCAGGCGTTTTACGCTGGGTTGCCGGGTTTTTAAATCCTTATCGCGGCCGGGTGTTAGCGGCGCTGCTGTTTTTATTGCTTAGCTCGCTAGCCTGGCTGGCTTTAGGGCAGGGTGTACGTTTACTGGTAGACGAAGGCTTTGTTGCCGGCAATAGCAGCCGGTTAAATGAACTGACGCTACTGGTACTGGCTATCACGCTGGTGGGGGCTGTGGCGGTATTTTTCCGCTTCTACTTTATGAGTTGGCTCGGTGAGCGGGTCAGTGCCGATCTGCGCAACCGGGTGTTTCAACATTTACTTAAGCTGTCACCGGCGTTTTACAGTGAAACCCGTACCGGTGAGGTGATTTCACGTTTTACTGCCGACACTACCTTGATACAAAGCGTGGTCGGCTCCAGCCTGTCGATGGCGCTACGCTCAGCGGTTACCGCTATCGGTGGCCTGACGATGATGGCTTTTACCAGTATTAAGCTGACGGTATTGGTATTTTTGGCGGTGCCCCTGGTATTAGCACCGATTTTTATCCTCGGCAAAAAGGTGCGTAAGCTGGCGAGGCAAAGTCAGGATCGGTTGGCTGATATTGGCGCTCATGTTGATGAAAGCCTGCATGAAATTCATACCGTGCAATCCTATGGCCATGAACAGCGCGATGAACAGCATTTTGCGCAAAAAATCGATGCCGTACTGGCAGCGGCACGGGGCCGGATCTTTTATCGTGCCTTACTTATTGCCTCGGTGATGCTACTTAGCATCGGCGCTGTGACTGTGGTTGGCTATATTGGTGCGCAGAATGTGTTAAGCGGCAGTATCAGCGCCGGCCAACTGACCGCGTTTTTGTTCTATGCGGTGATGGTCGCCGGCGGCATGGCTACCATTAGCGAAGTGATAGGAGAAGTACAGCGGGCCGCGGGTGCAGCAGAGCGGCTGCAGGAACTGGCCAGTGAACCGGTACAAATCGCTGCGCCTGCGCAGCCGATTGCACTGCCAGCAAAGCTGAATGGCGATTTACGTTTTGACGCCGTCAGCTTTGCCTATCCGCTGTCGCCGGCACAGCCGGTGCTGCACCAGCTTAGCTTTGAGGTGAAGGCGGGTGAGCGGGTGGCGTTGGTTGGCCCCAGTGGCGCCGGTAAAAGTACCCTCTTTCAGTTGTTGCAGCGTTTTTATGATGTTAGCGCCGGTGCGATTTATCTGGACCAACTGCCGATCACAGCGCTCGAGCCGGCACAATTGCGCCGTCAATTTGCGCTGGTGCCACAGGAGGCAGTGATCTTTGCCAACTCGGTGCTGGAAAACGTGCGTTATGGCCGGCCCGAGGCCAGCCTGGAGCAGGTGATTGCCGCCTGTGTTGCGGCGCGGGCTGATCAGTTTATCCGCGACTTGCCAGAAGGGTATCAGACTCAACTGGGCGAGCGGGGCGTACGCCTGTCTGGCGGTCAGAAGCAGCGTATTGCGATAGCGCGTGCCATTTTGGCGGATCGCCCAATTTTATTACTGGACGAAGCTACCAGTGCGCTGGACGCGGCCAGTGAACATGCGGTCAAACTGGCGTTGCAGGAGTTGATGCAGCAAAAAACCACACTGATTATCGCCCATCGGCTTAGCACGGTATTAAATGCTGACCGGATCCTGGTGCTGGAGCAGGGGCGGCTGCTGGCCAGTGGCAGCCATAGCGAACTGGTGGCGACCTGTCCGCTTTATCGCGAGCTGGCCGAGTTGCAGTTATTGGCCTGATCGGTTTTACTTAGGATCCGATCCTCAATAATGATAACGATAACGGAGTACCCCATGCTGCGAGTAAGCCAAGTCCTGCTGATCCTGCTATTGAGCCTGTTTAGCTTCTCACTACAGGCTGAGCAACCTACATTACATCCAAAACTTGAACCCTTCAGACCCTATCTGGATACCTACTGGCAGGGCGATCTGACCCAAAGCGGCGCTGCCGAAAAAATGATTGATCGCTCACACTGGCAACGGGCTTTAAACGGCAATGCGATAAAAACGGTGCATTCGATTAATGATGGTGTTTATGGCGGCGAGTCGATTATTTATTGGGATGAAGCCAAACAAAGTATTAATTACTATTATTTTACGACGGCCGGCTTTTATACCCACGGCAGTATGACGTTTGAAGATAATAATCAGCGGATCATCGCCCGCGAGGCGGTCGAAAATAATGCCAACGGCATTACGATGGTGGAATCGGTCAGTACCCTGAGCGCTGATACTTTAATCGTTAGTTCGCGTTATCTGCAAAACGGCGAATGGGTGCCGGGGCACAGTGCCACTTATCAGCGAGTGGCGCCTCATCAAGTCAAGTTCAAATAATTTGTTTAAAGTTCGGGCAGTTAGCAGTGTCTGGCTTGCACTGCTGCTGGTTTAGGGTACAGTGGATATATTTACAGTCTGACAGCTGAAGCCGGATCTTCTATGCTGTCGGCCTGCTGTTCACTGTCACCCGTGAAAAGGAATCTTGATGCTGACGCCCGGTTTTATTGTTGCGCATAGCCACCGCCTCGAAGATCTGACCGCCCTAACTGTCGAATTGCTGGATCGCTATCCACTGCCGCCGCTGGAGCAGGAAGTGCTGTTGGTGCAATCCAATGGCATAGCGCAGTGGTTAAAGCAGGCGCTGGCACGGCAGACCGGTATCGCGACTATGCTGGAAGTCAGTTTGCCGGCGCGTCTGGTATGGCGGCTTTATCGCAGTGTGCTGGGCCCGGATATTCCGAAACACTCCCCCTTTGATAAGCAGCGGCTGCGCTGGCGTATTCTGCGGTTATTGCCGGCACTGGTCGCTGCGGATCCAGACTTTAAGGCGCTGGCGCATTATATCGCGCCGGCAGATAAGGCCGCTGCTCACCAGCTGCAGTCTGCCACCGACGCGCAGCAAAGCAGTCAGGTCGTGCCTGATCAGCGCAAATTATTTCAATTAAGCGACAAGCTGGCCGATCTGTTTGACCAGTATCAGGTGTATCGCGCGGACTGGCTGGATAGTTGGGGCCGTGGTGAGCTGGTGCTGGCCCACTCGGGGCAGAATATCCCCTTGCCCGACGAGCAGCGCTGGCAGGCAAAACTGTGGCAGGCTCTGGTGCAGGATATTGGTGCCGAGCAAATTTGTAGCAACAGGGCGGCACTGCATCAGCGCTTTTTAAGTGCTGCGGCCAGCCTGACGGCGCAGCAGCGCCCCGACGGCGTGCCACCGCGAATTGTAGTGTTCGGTATTTCCTCATTACCCCGGCAAACGCTGGAAGTGCTGCACGCCCTGAAAGGACTATGTCAGATCGTGCTCTGCGTCCATAACCCCTGTCAGTATCATTGGGCCGATATTATCGCCGGCCGCGATCTGCTGCGTCAGTATGCTAAGCCCAGATTTCGCAGCAAAAAACAGACCTCCGGCTCGCTGCTGCTGTCAGAGCTGCATCAGTATGCGCCGCCGTTACTGGCGTCCTGGGGCAAACAGGGGCGGGATTATATCCGGCTGCTGGATGAATTTGACGAAACCGCAGCCAAAGCGGCGGCCTTTACCAATTTACGGTTTGATCTCTTTGATGAAGCTGAGCCAACGCATTTATTAGGCCGCCTGCAACACGATATTCTGCACCTCAGGCCCAATCAGGAAAGTCAGCAATATTGGCCAGCGCCGGACCCGCGAACGGATAAATCGATAGTATTTCAGCGATGTCACAGTGCTTTGCGGGAAGTGGAAGTGTTACATGACCATTTGCTGGCGGCCTTTGATGCCGATCCCAGCTTACAACCGCGCGATATTATGGTGATGGTGCCTGACATCAACAGCTATGCGCCCTATATTGCTGCCGTGTTTGGCCGGCTGGCGGCGGATGATCCGCGTTATATCCCCTATACGCTGGCCGATCAGGGCCAGCGTCAGCGCAACCCGCTATTGCAGGCGCTGGAGCTGATATTACAGGCGCCAACGCAGCGCTTTAGTCACAGTGAACTGTTTGACTTACTGCAGGTCCCGGCACTGCGGCGTCGTTTCGCTCTGAGCGAGCAGCAGGTCAGTCAACTACAACAGTGGGCAGCTGCCGCAGGGGCACGCTGGGGTCTGGATGCTACTCAGCGTCAGGGGCTGGGGTTAAGTTATAGCTGGCAGCAAAACAGCTGGCAGTTTGCGCTGAACCGCTTGCTTTATGGGTATGCTGCCGGCTCAACGGCCGCATCCTGGCAAGATATCGCCGCTTATGCTGAGGTGTCAGCACTGGAAGCGCAAGCGATAGGGGCGCTGGCAGCTCTGGTGGAAACCTTACAGCACTGCTGGCAGCAGCTGCAGGTTGAGCGCAGCCCGGCCAATTGGCATCAACTGCTGAGTAACCTGTTAGATCAACTGTTTACGGCTGACAACGAGCAGGAAATGTTGCTGCTGGTTAGGTTACGCGATACGCTGGATGATTGGTTGCAAAGCACCCAGGAGGCGCAGTTCGACGCGGTTTTACCTATTGGTATCGTCGCAGAGCTGTGGCTTGCCAGTGTCGACGAGCCAAATCTGCAGCAGCGGTTTATGGCCGGTAGTGTGAACTTCGCCACGCTGATGCCAATGCGGGCCATTCCGTTTCAGCGCATTTGTTTGCTGGGGATGAATGAGGGCGATTACCCGCGGCAAAGCCCGAAAACCGATTTTGATCTTATGCGCCTGCATTACCGGCCCGGCGATCGCTCGCGTCGTGAAGATGACCGCTATCTGTTTTTAGAAGCCTTGTTATCGGCCAGACAACAATTCTATATCAGCTGGGTTGGCGCCAGTGCCCAGGATAACAGTGAACTGCCGCCTTCGGTGCTGGTCGGCCAACTACAGGATCAACTGAATGCACTTTGGCCAGCGCCAGCCGGCTCCCCGACACTGGCCGAACGCCTGACAACCGCCCATAAGTTGCAACCTTTTGCGCCGGCATACTTTACTGCCCAGCCAGACTCACCTTACTTTAGCTATGCCAAAGAATGGCTTAGTATTCATCAGGATAGTGAAAAATCCTCAGGTGAACGCGTAACTGAGTTATTGGATGATGCGGTACGCGTTACCGGCGGCAAGGCTGAGCCTTTGGCGCCATTTCAGGCCGAAGCGCCCTTTAGCTTATTGGATTTACAGTTGCTGTTAAAAGAGCCGGCGCAGTTATTGGCCCGGCGCCGCTTAGGGGTTTACCTGCAGAGTACGCCAGAGGCCTTGCCGGATGTTGAGCCCTTTGCTTTGAACGGACTGGCGGTGTGGCAGGTGAAACACCAGCTACTGACAGCATTGCTGGCAGAGCAGCCGCAAACTGATGAACAAGCTTTAGCACTGCTGCGGCAGCAGCAACAACGTCTAAAGCAAGCCGGTGACTTACCCTACGGTGCGGCAGCCGGGCCGGATCTGGCCCGCACCGAGCAAACCGTATTGGCGTTATATCAGGCACGCTCAGTGTTGGTGCAGCAAAGTGCGCCGCTGGCGGCCAAGACTTATCAGTTGCAACTGGGTGATGTCTTGCTCGAGGCGGAGCTCAACACACTCTATGCCACGCCAGAGGCGATGCTGCAACTGGAGCTGACCGCCAGTAAGGTGGTCGAAGTCAAACCGCGCAGTGTCAGTTATCAGTGGCGCAGTCTGGTTACAGGGTATCTGAAACATCTGGTCGCCTGCACTGTACTGGCGCAGGCACCCAGCACGGTGATCCTGGGCGCCGATGGTTTTCTGACCCTGGCGCCGCTGAGTGAGTCGCAAGCCAGAGCAGAGCTAGAGCAACTTGCAGCTTGGTTACAACAGGCGCTGTGTCAGCCATTACCGCTGGCATTAGAGCTGGCTGCTGATTGGTATAAAGCCGAGCAGAAGCAGGAAGAGTACAGTCTGTCGAAACTTGCCGGCCGTTATCACGGTAACGCGTATCAGCCAGGGGTGCGGGCCGATACGCCTTATCTGGCGCGCTATTACCCGCAGGCACAGCAACTGTTGGATGCCGGCTTTAGCGATTGGGTGGCGTATTACCGGCCGTTCTTCCAACAGCTGCAGGCAGCAACAGCACAACCGCTTAGTGCCCTGGTGGCATCGTTAGGCGCTTTAGATCAGAATTCCGCGGATATAGCAGCGGAGGCGCAGCCATGATTCAGGCGCAGCATGAGCCATTAGCAATCACGAGTCAGGAGCAGCCATGAGCCAAGAATTAACCAGCCCGCTGCAATTGCCGCTGCACGGCAGTGTATTGATTGAAGCCAGTGCTGGTACCGGTAAAACCTATACCATAGCAGCGCTGTATTTACGTTTTATTCTGGCGCATCTGCCGAGGCTGACAGCGGCAGCTAGTCGCAGCACACCGCTATTGCCGGCGGATATTCTGGTGGTGACCTTTACCAAGGCGGCAACGGCCGAGCTAAAGGATCGGATCCGTCAGCGTTTAGTGGAGGCGGCGGCGGTGTTTCGTGACGCTTCGGCCAGCGCCGATGCGGTGTTGCAGGCACTAAAAGTCGATTTTGCGCCGCAGCATTGGCCGGAATGCGCCTATGCGCTGCAAATGGCCAGCGAAGCCATGGATGAGGCCAGTGTAAAAACTATCCATAGCTGGTGCCAGCAGCTGCTGCGCGAGCATGCGTTTAATAGCGGCAGTTTGTTTCAACAGGAGTTGCTGACCGATCTTAGCGCCCTGCAATTAGAGGCGGTAAGAGACTTTTGGCGCAGCTGCTGCTACCCATTACCAAGCGAACAACTACAACAGATCCAGGCTTTATACCGTGAGCCGGAAGCCTTACTCGATGATCTACGGCCGTTATGGGCCCAGGCCAGTGCCAGTTCTGAGCCGGTACAGTTAGCTGAGCTGCTGTTGGCGGCTGAGCAAGCTTATCAGCAGCGGCTCAGTAGCGCCTTTTACTACTGGCAA
Source organism: Alishewanella sp. HH-ZS (assembly GCF_001704375.1). Classification (NCBI taxonomy): domain Bacteria; kingdom Pseudomonadati; phylum Pseudomonadota; class Gammaproteobacteria; order Alteromonadales; family Alteromonadaceae; genus Alishewanella; species Alishewanella sp. HH-ZS. The sequence goes on from NZ_LZEJ01000008.1 coordinate 28,979, forward strand.
CAGGCGTTACCGGCCTGGCTGGATTGGATTGCCGCGGCCGAAGCGGCCGGCAGCTTTAGTAAACCCAGAACCTATAATCTGAAAAAAGCCCGTCAGGATTTTGCCCCCTTGCTGGATTGGACGGCCTTAGCTGTTGCTGAGGCCGTAACGCAGTTACCTGAACTAAAAACCTCTTTTGTCGATAATTATGGCAAGCAGTTTTACCAGCATTATCAGGGTGAGCCGCTGGCAGCGGATTGGCCGGCGGCCTTGCTGGATCTGGTTGCGCTACTCTCCGAGGGGCCGGCGCTGCGGCCATTACTGTTACCACAGGCGGTAGCTTGGTGTAAGGCCCGGCTGGAGCAACAACTGCAGCAGCAAGCCAAAATGGGCTTTGATGACATTATCCAGCAATGCCGGCGTGCACTGGAGGGGGATGCCGGGCCAGCACTGGCCGCTATTTTACGCCAGCAGTACCCGGTGGCAATGATTGATGAGTTTCAGGATACCGATCCGGCGCAGTACGCCATTTTCAATGCGGTATACCAGCTGGCCAGCAATGCAGCGGCACAGGCAGTCTATTTGATTGGCGATCCGAAGCAGGCGATTTATGCCTTTCGTGGCGGTGATATTTTCACCTATCTGCAAGCCCGCCGCGATACCCTAGGGCGCCACTATACGCTGACCACCAACTTCCGCTCCAGTAAGCAGATGGTGGCGGCCGTTAATGCCTTGTTCCGACCAGCCGAGCAAAGCGCCGCCAGGCAGGCATTTTTATTCGCGGACAGCAGCGGCAATCCGTTGCCCTTTACTGAAGTTAACGCCAGGGGCGTTAAAGCCGAGCTAGTGATTGACGGTCAACCGGCTGCGGCTGCCTTAACCCTGTGGACTGCCAGTGCCGGTCGTTTCGATGAGGGTGCAGACGATAGCAAAGCACTGAGTAAAACCCTGTACCGGGAGCAGCTGGCGGGCCGGGTTGCTGACTATATTGGTGCTCTGCTGGGTAGTGCGGCAGCCGGGCGCACGGGTTTTATGCTGCGGCAGGAGGCTGCGACTGCGCCGACCTTACAACCGCTGCAAAGTAAAGATATCGCGATTTTGGTCAGTACCCATCAGGAAGGGCATTTGATCCAGCAGCAGCTGCGCGAGCGCGGTATGGCCAGCGTGTATTTATCGGATCGTAATTCCGTGTTCGACAGTGAAGTGGCCGGCGATCTGTATTTACTGTTGCAGGCCTGTGCCGAGCCGGCCAATCAGCAGGCGTTGCTAAACGCGCTCTATACGCCACTGGTAGCCTTGCCGCTGGCGCAGTTGGATGCGCTAAGGCATGACGATAGGCTTTGGCAGCAGTATCAGGAATGGTTTTATCAGTTTAGCCACTGCTGGCAGCAACGCGGCGTATTGGCGCTGATCCGCCAGTTAGTGCAGCAGTTTCAGGTGGCAGAGCGGGTGTTAGCTGACGCCGGTGGCGAGCGCTATCTGACCGATTTACTGCACCTGGCCGAGCTGTTGCAGCAGGCCAGTGTCAAACTGGATGGTGTGCATGCGTTGCTGCGCTATTTCTATCAACATCTGTACCAGCAGGAAGCCATTGCCCAGCCTGCCGATGATCAGATAGTGCGGCTGGAAAGCGATGCTGAGCTGATCCAAATTGTGACCATCCATAAATCGAAAGGGCTGGAGTATCCACTGGTATTCTTGCCCTTTATCAGCTTATGCCGTCCGGTAAGTCATGATGACCGGCTGGTCAGCTTTCATAATGAAGCCGGCGAATTGGTACAAAGCCTGACGCCCGGCAAGCTTGAACTGGCAACCGCCGATCAGGAGCGGCTGGGCGAAGATATCCGCAAGCTCTATGTGGCGGTGACCCGGGCCAAATATGCGACCTGGCTTAGTTTAAGTCCGGTAGGTGACTGGCAGCGCTCAGCGCTGGCCTATCTGCTGGGCTGTGATCAGGCGACAGAGCCGCTGCAGCTGCTACAGCAAGCCGAGGCGCTGTGGCCTGCTAATGCCAATGAAATTCAGGTGGTTGCCTTGCCTGCTTTTAGCACACCGCAGCATTTGCTACCGGCGCTTAGCGGCTCAGCCTTAGAGTTTGCCGCCCGGCAACGCAATACTGCGCAAGCTTTTGAGCCCTGGTGGATCGCCAGTTATTCGGCTTTAACCTATGGTGCTGCCAGTCAGGGCGATACCGCGCTGGAACATAACCTGTTGGAAGAACAGGCCAGTGCGCTGCTTGCAGAAGCCATGTCGGATCCATCCCCGGCAATCTTGGCAGCAGACAGTACAGCGCAGTTTGCCGCTGTAGCGCAGTCCTTGCCAGCAACGCCAGACTTAGTCAGTTTACATGACTTTCCACGCGGCGCCGGGCCAGGGACCTTGCTGCATAACTTGTTGCAGGATGCAGCCGAGCACGGCTTCGCCGCCGTGGCTGCAGATCCTGAGCTGTGTCAAAGCCTGGTTGCCCGGCGCTGCCGCCACGGCAGCTGGGCGCAGCGCGCAGAGTTATTAAGTCGTTGGTTACATGGCTATCTGCAGCTGAGTTTTCCGTTACCGGGGGGGGGGCAGGTAGCACTTAATGCCTTGCGTAGCTATCGGGCTGAGCCTGAGTTCTGGTTCGCCGTGCAGGGGGTCAGTACCCGGCAACTGGATAAGCGGGTTAAGGCAGCTGTGCTGGCCGATGCCGCCAGACCAGAGCTGAGCCGCAACTACTTAAATGGTATGTTAAAAGGTTTTATCGACTTGCTGTTTGAGCATCAGGGTAAGTACTACGTGCTGGATTACAAATCAAACTATCTGGGGCCGGATGATGCGGCTTATCACCCGGCAGCGATGCAACAGAAAATCTTACAAAGCCGCTATGAGCTGCAATATGTGCTCTATAGCCTGGCATTGCATAAGCTTTTAAAAGCCCGCTTAAAAGACGCTTACAGCTATCAGCAGCATGTCGGCGGCGTGGTGTATCTGTTTTTGCGTGGCCAGCAAGCCAGCAGCCGGGGCGCCTTTATCGATCGGGTACCGGAGTCGTTGATCCTAAGTTTAGAGCAATACTTTATGCAACAAGAGCCACAGTCTGCTGTGGAGGTCGCCGATGCTGATTAGTGCAGTGCTACCTGAGGTATTACAACGGCTACAGGATCGTCAGGCGATGCTGGCGCTACTGGCTGCTTATCAGCGGCAGCAGCTGTTAAGTCAGCTTGACCTGGCCTTTGCCCGCTTTCTGGCGCAGAACGCACCCACAGTACAACCCCTGAGTTTATTGCTTGCGGCCTTACTGTCACGCCAGGTTGGCCGCGGCCATGTCTGTTTGCCACTGGCGGATTTACTGGCCGATGCGCCACAGCTGCTCAATTACCAGAGTGCGCAGTTAAGCCCTGAGGCGTTAAGTCAGCAGGATGGCAGTCTGTTACCGGATCCGGCACTGCTGCTGGCGTCATATAGCCAGGAAGAGCTGGAGGCCTGCTTGGCACAGTGTGATACGGTGCTTACCGTAACACCGGCCAACGCTGAGTCGATTGCCAGTGCAGCGCCGGGCCGGCCGTTGGTATTAGATCAACAGGTACTCTATTTCGCCCGCTATTGGTTTGCGGAGCAACAGATCGCCGCCGACTTGCGCGCTTTAATGCAAGCGGTAACCCTGCCGGCAGAGCCGGCGCAGCTAAAACTTTATTTGGATCAGCTGTTTGGAGCTGAGTCGTTAGCAGCCAGCGCTGGCGATGCCTTCGCTCAGATCAATTGGCAAAAGCTGGCCTGTGCCAATAGCTTGCGTAGCCGTTTTAGTGTGATCACCGGCGGGCCGGGCACCGGTAAAACCTATACCCTGGTGCGCTTACTGGCGCTGTTACAGCGTTTGTCGGCCACGCCACTGACCATCAAGCTGGCGGCGCCCACCGGTAAAGCCGCGGCGCGGATGAAAGAGGCGATTACCCAGGCGATGCAAAGCTTACAAGCGCTGGCAGCGGACTGGCAGAGCGCGGTTGCCGCGATCCGCGCCGACAGCTCGACCCTGCATAAACTGTTGGGGGTACAAGCCGGCAGCCGGCAATTTAAGCATCAGCGCAGTAAACCGCTGGCGCTTGATGTGTTGATTGTCGATGAAGCCAGCATGATTGATATTGAGCTGATGCAGGCGCTGCTAGCGGCACTGCCGGCGGATGGCCGCCTGATTTTGTTAGGTGATAAGGATCAGTTGGCCTCAGTGGAAGCCGGCGCTATTTTAGGACAGCTTTGTCAGGATGCCGAGCAGGGTGGCTATAGTGCAGAAACTATGGCTTATCTGCAGCAATTCAGCGCCGCACCTATACCGGCGCAGTTGGCAACCAGCGCGCCGCGGCAGCGGCTACAACAGGTGGTGATGTTGCGGGTTAGCCGGCGTTTTGATCAACACAGTGGTATTGGCGCCCTGGCCCGCGCAGTCAATCAGGGTGAGCAGGCGCAGGTCGATTATTTGTTATCAGGTCAGGCGGGCTATCAGGATCTGCAGTTATTAGCCGGGGAGCCGGAGCAAGATCCGCTGCAACATTTAGCAGCCTTGTGCCGTCGTGGCTTTGCCGCCTACTGGCAGCAGCTAGCGGCCAAACCTGACGCGGGTGCCGATGCGGCTGCTATTGAGCAGTGGGCGCGGGCCGTGCTTAACAGCTATCAGCAATTTCAGTTATTAACGGCCGTACGTGATGGCCCCTTTGGCGTGGCCGGTTTAAATCAGCTGGTACAACAGGCCTTGCCGCAACTGCCGGCCAGTCGCAGTTTGCAGCAGGATAGCTGGTATGAAGGGCGGCCGGTAATGGTTAGCAGTAATGACTATAATCTGAATTTGCGTAATGGTGACATCGGCATTGTCCTGATATCACCGCAGGATCAGCAAAAACGTGTGGTCTTTATTGATGCTGATAACCAGTTAAGGTGGATCTTACCCAGCCGCCTGGGCGCTGTTGAAACCGTCTTTGCGATGACAGTGCATAAGTCGCAGGGCTCAGAGTTCAGTCATACGGTGCTGGTGTTGCCGGAGCGGGATAACCCGGTACTCTGCCGCGAGCTGTTGTATACCGGTATTACCCGGGCGGCAAAGCAACTGACTCTGGTGGTGCCAGACTATCAGGTGCTGAAACAGGCGGTGCAAAGACGCACCGTGCGGGCCGGGCGCTTGCCCTTAGATGAATAAAACCATTAGCAAAGGATACTACTATGGTGTTTCGGATCGGTATTTTAACAGCCTTAATGATATTACTGAGCGGCTGTGCCCAACCGCTTCAATCAAAGCAGGGTGCGGCAGCTGCGATGTCTGCTGCGCCCCCAATGTCTGCTACGCAGCGAGCGCAACAAGACGCGGCGGACCAGCACTATCAGCTGTTGCTCTCAGAGGTGCAGCAAGCACCAGAGCCAAGGCGACTGGCCAGTTTGCGGCAGGCCTATACCAAAACCTCAGCTTACCGGCCATACAGTATGGTGGAGCGGGCACTGTCCAGTCTGATGTTTGAAGCCATCGCCAAAAAAGACTGGCAGCAGTGTTTGAGTCATACTACCAAACTATTAGCGGAGCAGTTTATCAGCTTAAACGGCCATTATGGTGCTATGGTCTGTCAGTTTGAGTCGGGCAATACCGAGCAGGGCGAGTATCATCAGGAAGTGTTAGACGGTCTGATGGCCGCAATCTGGCAAAGTGGTGATGGTAAAACGCCGGAAACCGCATTTTTCTGTACCAGCACCACTGAGCTCTATACCTTTATCAATCTGCATGGTTTTAATGCTAAGGCTCAGGCGCTGGTGTGGCATCAGGAGCAACCCTTTGATTTGATGACTATCGTTAATCCACGCGATGAGCATGAGTTTAACTGGTATTTTAATATCAGTGCCCAGATGGCGCGTGGTATCGTTGAATAAAATCGCTGAGTCAAATTGCTGAGTAATGGCCCTGATGCAAGAACGTAATCTGCGCAATTTCTATATCCCGGAAGAACAGTCGATCTATCTGCTGAACGCCAATGACGCGAAAAAGCTGAAAGATTGGGTGGCGCTCTGTATCAGCAAGTTACAACAACTGGGATACCGGGATATCCATTTGCTCGGTAAAGGTGCTTACGGTTTTGCCTTTGCCGGCTTTGGCATTAACGACGAATGCTATGTGTTTAAGTTCTCGCGGATTAATCTGCCGCAGCATATTCAGGAACGGCTTGCCGATGAAGCCTATATGTTGTCGCAGGTACAACATCCGGCGGTGCCGCGTTATATCACTTATCAGGTAGTGCGCAAGCAGGGCATTCTGATGATGGATCGGGCGCCGGGTATTGATTTAGAGCAATACAGCCTGCAGCATGGCCGCCTGCCGGTGCGTTTGCTGGTGGATTTGGCGGCGCAACTGGCTGAGTTGTTGCAATATTTACGTAGTATCGAAAAAGACGGCGCGCCGGCGCCGATAGTCCATGGCGATATTAAGCCGTCCAATCTGGTGTTTGAGGAGCAAAGCGGCCACCTGAGCCTGATTGACTGGGGCTCCTCGGTGTTTGCTCAGTTGGATCACGAGGGGCATTATCTGTCGAATAATGTGATGCAGCTGATGTCAGCCGATCTGCAACACTCCAATGCCCGGATGGGCGATGTCTACTTTATTGGCCCGGAACAGCGCAGCGGGCAGTTATCCAGCCCACGCTTTGACGAGCAGGGCGTCGCCAGTACCCTCTATGCGCTGGCCTCGGGGCAGGCCTGCCGTTTCGGCCGCAAAGCTATTCCGGCACGTAGTCTGGGTTTGCCGCTGGAGTTTGCCACCATGCTTGATAGTATGCTGGCCGATGATCTGACATTACGCCAGCAGGCCGGTGATTATTTTATTAAGCAGATGCCGCGTCTAAAGCAGTTGGTATTACCGGAACTGCCGCTGTTTGATGACAGCCCCGTATTGCCGGTTTGGGTGAGCCCACAGCGGCGTGAGCTGGATACCGTGGTGTACTCGTCGCGCAAATCCTTTTTACGCGAGCATAACGAAGAGCTGGATATCGCCTACATCGATGATGTGCAGCTGGAACGCTATTACAAAAACTATCTGGAAGGGATGGGCGAAACCGAAAAAGCCTTTATCGCTGCCGTCAGCCGGCTCGGGCGCTATCCGGTTGTGGGCGGTTTAGCCATCCACTGGCAGGCCGGCGGCATCTATATCGACAGCAGTCTGAATTTATATGATCAGAGCCTGAGTCAGGCCTTCGCGCTGGCGGTCAATAACGTGGTGACGCTGGCCCGCGCTATTGGCAAGGTCGGGATCTTTAAAGCCTGTTTATTTAATGCCCGCAATACTATTCATATTAGCCGCGCATCGGAAGCTGAGCCCTTTGTGGCGCCAGCAGAGAGTCGAATTCCGTATCAGCTGGCGCCGGTACTCAGTGCAGAAGAGGCCAGTAAGCAGCACTCTTATTTTGAAGATGGCAAGGATCCGGATGAGCAACTGGTATTACCCGATGCCATTATGGACGATATCGCGCGGCTTAACCTGATCCGGCATACCGGTTGTATTATCTTTGAGGTCACGCCCTTATATATGAAAATCCACAGCTACTACCGCCTGCTGGATCCGGCGGCTGAACCAGAATTTAACCGGCTACTGCAGAGTATTCTCAGTAAGGTCGGTTTAATCAGTGGTGACGGAGTTGGGGGCTTTATGAAGCTGCCATATAAAGACACCCGCAAGTTCAGTCATCAGAGTCAGGCACCACAGCTGTTGTATCCCGCCAATCCATTACAGTTTAACGCCGCGAGCGGCCCTTGCTGAAATAAGCAGCAATTAACGCTGTTTAGTGTACTGACTGCGCCTGGCCGCCAGCGCGACGCGCTAAAAAAGGTTTAAATTAGTGCTTAAAACAAGTAATGTACTGCTTTTGACCCTAACTCACTTTACGAACGAAGATGTCGAGCGAAAAACACGCACTCTATGCTGAATTGCTGCAGCAGGCTAAGGCTTTGCTGCAGGAAGAAACCGATGTGATTGCCAATATGGCCAATTTCAGTGCTTTATTATTTCAAAGCCTGCCTGATTTAAACTGGGCAGGCTTTTACATTATGCGTCAGGGGGAACTGGTACTGGGCCCGTTCCAGGGTAAGGTGGCGTGTGTACGGATCCCGGTGGGCAAGGGCGTCTGTGGTACCTGTGTCGCAACGGGGGAAATCCAACGCGTTGCCGATGTGCATGAATTCCCGGGTCATATCGCCTGTGATGCCGCCAGTAATTCAGAGATTGTGTTACCGGTAAGGCAAGGTGGTGACATTATTGCGGTACTGGATATCGACAGTCCGTCACTTAACCGCTTTGACGACGTCGATCAGCAAGGCCTGGCTGCCTTGGTTGCTGCGTTTGAACAAGCCTTGGTTGCCGCCTGATGAAAGACTTGCTCTCGGTACAGGATTACCTGCTGCAGGTGGAAGAAGTCGGTGACTGGGACGGCGAAGAAGAGCTGGTTGCCGATAAGTTTAATGCCATAGTGCATAGTGTATGGGATGCCTTGCCTGACAGCCTGAGTATTACCCAAATCCAGCAATTGATGCCACAATTGTGGGAACAGCTGCGCGGCGATACGGTATTACTGGACGCTGACGAAGACGAACTGATTGATTGGGCGCTGTCCTATATCCAACAACAAATAGAAGAAGGCATGGCTGATGACGAGCCTGCTGCTGACGAAGAAGAGTGAATGCTGCATGACCATTGCAACCCCCGTAACGGCTGAAACCCCGGAACAAGCAACAACCCTGGAACAAGTAACAACCGAGCAACAAGCTGTTCCGACATCAGAAAAACCTGCTAATGTTAAAGATGTACTGGCATTTCTATGTCAGAGCTTTCCGAAATGCTTTATTAGCAGCGGACCTTTACAGCCATTAAAAGTCGGTATCTTTCAGGACTTGGCCGCCCGCTTAGGTGAGAACGCGACGGTGAGTAAAACCCAGCTGCGCCAGGCGCTGCGCGTTTACACGTCCAGTTGGCGTTACCTGGAGGCGACTAAAGAAGGCGTAAACCGGATTGATTTGGAAGGCCAACCGGCCGAGCTGATTGACGCCCAACAGGCAGAGCATGCGGCAAAATTATTGGCGGAAAGTAAACAAAAAGCCGCTGAGAAACGTAAGGTAAAACAGCAGGAGCAACGGGCACAGCAAACTGCTAAGCCTCAGGCTGACAGAGCAGCTGCGAAAGACAAAGTGGCAAGACCGGTACAAAAAAACGCGAACAAAAATCCAAAAGCAGCCTCTAATGCTGCACAGCGGTCGGCAAAACCAGCCCGTGCAGCAGAAAAGCCTGCAGTGGTACAGCCAGTAGTACAACTAACAGCCTTGGTTGCTGAACAGCTGAAAGTAGGGGCAGCGGTGCTGGTTAAACTTGGTTCAAGCCCAATGCCGGCGACGGTAACCGAAGTCAATTTGCCTGATGTGACAGTGCAGTTGAGTTCAGGCATGGTCATCAAAACCCGTCAGGATAGCCTGTATCAAGCCTGACGTAAAACGAGAGAGTTATGAAGAAATTTTCCCTGATAGCGGTTGGATTATTTTTAGCTTTAGGTGTAGCAGCGGAGTCGGTGAGTCCGCCGGATATCAATGCCTTGCCGGTGATCAATCAGTCACCGCAGCATGCCACGGCAAGTAAGCGTGTCGCAGCCACCTTTACCCGGGCTCACTATATTCCGGTACAGTTAAATGATGAGCTGTCAGGGCGAATTTTCGACCTCTACCTAAAAAACCTCGATTTTTTCCGCAATCATCTGCTGGCCAGTGATGTGGCGCAGTTTGAGCAATATCGTAATCAGTTTGACGATGCGATTAACCGCGGCAATCTGAGTTTCGCTTTTGATATGTTTAATCTGGCGCAGCGTCGCCGTTTTGAACGCTTTGACTTTGCCATTGCCCAGTTGGCGCAGGAGCATGACTTTGAAGCCGATGACTATTATGTCTACGATCGTGAAGATGCGGCCTGGCCGGTCGATAATGCCGAGCTGGATGAGTTATGGCGGCAGAGAGTCAAGTTTGACCTGTTGAATCTGAAGCTGACTGGCAAAAAGCTGGATGAAGCGAAAGAGATCCTGGAAAAGCGTTACCGCAATACCCAAAAACGCTTAATGCAAACCAATAGCGAAGACGTTTTCCAGCTGGTGATGAATTCGTTCGGCCGTGCAGTGGAAGCGCACACCTCTTATCTGTCGCCGCGCAATGCAGAGCGCTTCCAGCAGGATATGAATCTGCAATTGGAAGGTATTGGTGCCGTGCTGCGTGCTGAAGAAGACTATACCGTGATCCAGAGTCTGGTACCCGGTGGTCCGGCAGACTTAACCCAGCGTCTAAAGCCGAAGGATCGGATTATTGGTGTGGCGCAGGATAACAAAGACTTCGTAGACGTGGTGGGCTGGCGCCTGGATGACGTGGTGGATTTAATTAAAGGTCCCAAAGGCAGCCGGGTGCGGTTACAGGTGTTAGGTGGCAGTGATCTGAATAATCAAACACAGATCGTTGAGATTGTGCGCGACAAGATCCGACTGGAAGATCGGGCTGCAAAATTTGAAGTGTTACAGCCGAAGCTGGGCGAGTTACAAAGCAAGGTAGGTGTTATTACCATTCCGGGCTTTTACAATAACCTGTCTGAAGATGTGAAAAAGTTGCTGACCGAAGCCAATGAACAGAAAGTCGAGGCACTGATTGTTGATTTGCGTGGTAACGGTGGCGGCTCACTGCAGGAAGCGACGCTACTGACCGGCCTCTTTATTGAACGCGGTCCGGTGGTACAAATCCGTTACGGTGATGGCAAAATTGACTTAAATGGCGATCGCGATGGCATTTCTTACTATGATGGTCCGCTAACGGTATTGGTTGACCGGTACAGTGCTTCAGCGTCTGAGATCTTTGCCGCAGCGATGCAGGACTATGGTCGGGCCCTGGTGATTGGTGAGCAAACCTTCGGTAAGGGTACAGTGCAGCAGCACCGTGGTATTGGCCGCATCTACGATATGTTTGAGCAGCCATTGGGTAGCGTGCAGTATACGATGGCCAAATTCTACCGCATTAACGGCGGCAGTACTCAGCACAAGGGTGTGATCCCCGATATCAGCTTCCCATCGGCGATTGATCCGGCGGAATGGGGTGAGAGCAAAGAAGATTATGCTTTACCCTGGGATGCCATAGCCCCGGCACAGTATAGTGCGCAGCAGGACATTCAGCAGCTGGTACCGGCCCTGGTGAAGAAACATCAGCAACGCATTGCCAATGAAGTAGAGTTTAGTTATCTGCTGGCGGATATTGCTGAATATCAACAACAGAAAGATGATAAACGCATTTCACTGAACAAAGCGGAGCGGATTGCCAAACGCGAAGCCGACGAAGCGCGAGCACTACAGCGCACTAATGAGCGTCTGAAGCGGTTGGCCCTGCCTACCGTGAAGTCGGTAGATGATGCGCCGGAAGTACTGACCAAGCTGGATCCACTACTGGAAGAGGCCGCTTATATTACGTCTGACTGGTTGCAGTTAAACCGGCTGGCGAAGAAATAGCCAAAGCAAGAAAAGGCGGTTTTTACCGCCTTTTCTCAATAATAATACGTATTACAACAACATAATAATTATAAAGGTTAACTATGTCGGGAACTCGTCAATCCGTGCACGGCCTCTGGTCGAGCCGTCTGGCTTTCATTCTTGCAGCCACCGGAGCTGCAGTCGGTTTAGGTAATATCTGGAAATTCCCCTACATTATGGGACAAAACGGCGGCGGTGCCTTCGTATTGGTCTACCTGTTATGTATTTTTCTAATCGGTATTCCGGTGATGATGTCGGAAGTGCTGATTGGCCGGCGTGGCCGGCAAAGCCCCGGTTTATCGGTGAAAACCCTGGCACTGGAAGCCAATGCTAGTACCCGCTGGCAACTCGCCGGTTGGAGTGGCCTGGCGGCCAGCTACCTGATCCTGTCGTTCTATGCCGTGATCGCCGGTTGGGCGCTGTACTATGTGTACAAAACGGCCGTCGGCACCTTTGTTGATATGCCAGCCGCCGAAGTCGGCGCTGAATTTGGCCAGTTTATCAGTAATCCTTATTTATTAATGGGATTCTCCGCCGTCGTACTGGCACTGACGATCTATGTGGTTGGCCGCGGTGTGCATAAGGGGCTGGAAAAAGCCGTTAATTATCTGATGCCAGCGTTGTTTGTGTTGTTGTTATTGATGGCAATCTACTCTGCTTTAAACGGCGCCTTTGCCGAAGCGCTGGAGTTTATGTTTAAGCCTGACTTCTCCAAGCTGACTATGAATGGGGTACTGCTGGCGCTTGGGCATGCCTTTTTTAGTTTAAGCCTGGCCTCAGGTGCAATGATTATTTATGGTGCTTACCTACCGTCTAATGTGTCTATCGGCAAAACCACGCTATTAATCGCGCTCTGTGATACCGCTGTGGCTTTACTGGCCGGCTTAGCGATTTTTCCGCTGGTATTCGGTTATGGTTTAACCCCGGCCGAGGGCCCGGGCCTGATTTTTGTTACCTTACCGATTGCCTTCGGTGCTATGCCCTTTGGTACCTTATTTGGTACGCTGTTTTTTGTGATGTTAGTCTTTGCGGCCTTCACTTCCGCCATAGCAATGATCGAGTCGACCGTTGCCTGGCTGGTTGAAACGAAAGGCTTAAAGCGTTACCAGGCAACATTAGGTACTGGTATCTCTTTATGGTTGCTCGGGTTGGCAACGGTGTTCTCATTCTCTGGTGCTGCCTGGGCGACGCTGGACTGGACTCTGCTCGGCAAACCTATTGCCAGTTTATTTGAACTGAAAGATTATCTGACTTCGGCAATTATGTTGCCAATTGGTGGGCTCTTTATCGCGATCTTTACCGGTTGGGTGATGTCGGAGCGGGCCAGCCGTGAAGAGTTGGCGACCAGCAAGCTGGCGTATCAGTGCTGGCGCTTTGCTATCCGTTGGATCACGCCGGTTGCGGTGATTATTGTGTTTTTAAATCTGATTGGGGTGCTGGATGTCTTCCGTGCCTTTAGCGGCAACTAACGGAGAAACAGCAAATGGATAACTCAAAACAAAAAGCGCCGAGTTTGCTTGACGCCTTGCTGCCGATGGTAGTGCTGATTGCCTTATTGGCAGCGTCAGTGCTTCTGTTTAAAGATGACTCGTCCTATGGGCCGAACCAGATTGCGCTCTTTATTGCGGCTGCGGTCGCTGTGGTGATTGGCCTGAAAAATGGCCATAGCTGGCAGTCGATTGAACAGGCCATGGTAAGAGGGATTTCGCTATCGCTGGCAGCGGTATTAATTCTGCTGGCGGTGGGCGCACTAATTGGCACCTGGCTGTTGTCGGGTACAGTTCCAACGCTTATTTATTTTGGTATGCAACTACTCAGCCCGAGCTGGTTCTATGCCGCCAGCTGTATCCTGTGTGGCGTTGTAGCGATGAGTATCGGCAGTAGCTGGACCACCGCCGCGACTATTGGGGTGGCACTGATTGGTGTCGCGACTGGTCTGGGTTTATCGCCGGCGATTACCGCAGGTGCCATAGTGTCCGGCGCGTATTTTGGCGATAAGATTTCGCCACTGAGTGAAACCACTAACCTGGCGCCTGCCGTTGCGGGTGCCGATCTGTTTCAGCATATCAGACATATGCTTTGGACGACCATCCCAAGCTTTATTCTGGCGCTGATTGCTTTCGTATTGATTGGTTTTAATACGAGTGTCAGTGCTGATCTTGCACATATTGAGCAGATCAGTGCTGTGTTGCAGAGTCAGTTTAATATCAGTCTGTGGACACTGGTCCCGTTGGCGGTACTGCTGCTGATGGCGATGCGTAAGATCCCGGCTTTTCCGACGGTCTTTATCGGCGCCTTGCTCGGTGGTGTTTGGGCGCTATTTTTCCAGCAAGAGCTGATTAGCCGCTTAGCAGATGAGCAACTACCGGCACTGGTGGCGGTATTTAAGCTGGTATGGCAGACGCTGTTTGCCGGTTTTAGTATCAGTACCGGCAATGACGATATGGACCGTTTGCTCAGCGGTGGCGGTATGGCCAGTATGCTAAATACCATTTGGTTAATCTTCTCGGCTATGATGTTTGGCGCTGTGGTAGAGCATATTGGTTTATTGCGTAAGTTTGTCGAGTCGATTTTGGCTTTCGCCCGCAGTACAGGCTCGTTAATTACCAGCACTATGGCAACTTCGCTGGCGACCAATATCTTAACCGCTGATCAGTATATGTCGATCGTGATGCCGGGTCGGATGTATAAAGAAGAGTATGAGCGCCGGGGCCTGGCGCCGGTTAATTTGTCGCGGGCACTGGAAGACGGCGGTACCATTACCAGCCCTTTAATCCCGTGGAATACCTGTGGTGCCTATATGCATGGCGTACTGAACGTTAACCCACTGGATTATCTGTTCTATGCCTTCTTTAACCTGATTAACCCGGTACTGGCAGTGATCTATGCTTATCTGGGCATTAAGATCCTACGCTTAACGCCGCCGGAGTCGGTAGCCCCCATCTTAGCCGGTAAAAATAGCTAGCAAAAAAGCCTGAAGTGATTCAGGCTTTTTAACATCAGACAGCAGTAGAAGTAGGAATATATCGTATGAGCGACCTTCGTCAGCCAAAACGTTTAGCGGACTATCAGATCCCGGCCTTTGTGATTGAGCAAACCAGGTTGCTGGTTGAGCTGCATCCGACCGCAACCCGGGTGCAGTCTGAGTTAGTATTCCGACGCCAGTGTGCAGGACCCATGTGGTTAGATGGTCAGGCCTTAACCTTAATCAGTATCGAGCTGAATGGGCAGCCACTGCAGCAGACGGAGTATCAGCTGAATGACAAAGGACTGATGCTCACCGATCCGGGGGCAAGCGGTAGCCTGCAGCTGGTTACTGAAATAAATCCTGAGCAGAATACTGCACTTGAGGGTTTATATCTGGCGGAAGGGGTATATTGCACACAATGCGAGGCAGAGGGCTTTCGGCGGATCACCTATTACCCGGACCGACCCGATGTACTGTCAGTATTTACCACTACGCTGGTCGCTGATATGGCGCAGCTGCCGTTTTTACTGTCGAACGGTAACAAGGTTGCAACCGAGCTACTGGCCGATGGCCGTACAGCGGTTACCTGGCATGATCCCTTTCCCAAACCCAGTTATTTGTTTGCGCTGGTTGCCGGCGATTTTGACCGGTTGGCTGACCGTTTTACCACTGCCGGTGGCCGTGAGGTAGAGCTGGAGTTTTTTGTCGAGAAAGGTAAGGGCAGTCGTGCCGGTTTTGCGCTGTCGTCATTGAAGCGGGCGATGCGTTGGGATGAGCAGCGCTTTGGTCTGGAGTATGATCTGGATCGCTATATGGTCGTCGCCGTTGATTTTTTTAATATGGGGGCGATGGAAAATAAAGGGCTGAATATTTTCAATAGCAAGTACGTACTGGCAGACGATGTTACTGCCACCGATCGCGATTACTTTAATATCGAATCTATTATCGGTCATGAATATTTCCATAACTGGACGGGGAACCGTGTCACCTGCCGCGATTGGTTTCAGCTGAGTTTAAAAGAGGGCTTAACAGTATTTCGCGATCAGGAGTTTAGCGCCGATATGGCCTCTGCCACCCTGACCCGGATTGATGCGGTAAAGCTGATCCGTACTGCACAATTTGCCGAAGACGCCAGCCCGATGGCGCATCCGATCCGCCCGCCGCAAGTGCTGGAAATGAATAATTTCTACACGGTCACAGTGTATGATAAAGGCGCCGAGGTGATCCGGATGTTACAAACCTTGCTCGGACGCGACGGCTTTACTGCAGGCCATAGTCTGTATTTACAGCGCCATGATGGGCAGGCGGTAACCTGTGATGATTTTGTGCAGGCCATGCAGGACGCCACTGGTCAGGATCTGACGCAGTTCCGCCGCTGGTATAGTCAGTCCGGCACACCGGAATTAACCGTTGCCAGTCAGTACGATCCGGATAAGCAGCAGCTTAAACTGCTGCTGCGTCAGCATACCGCGGCAACAGCCGATCAGCTGTCCAAGTTACCCCTGGTGATCCCGGTAAAAATTGAGATCCTGCAACCTGCAACGGGCCGCTGCCAGCAACAACTATTGGTGTTAAGCGCCGAGTCGGGTGAATTTCTGTTTAATGATATTGCTGATAGCCCTTTAGTGGTCTGGCTGGAGGATTTTTCCGCGCCGGTTAAGCTACATTGCCAGTATACTGCCGAACAGTGGCTGAGCATTGCCGAGCTGGCCAGTAATGATTTTGCACGCTGGGATGCAATGCAGCAATACTGGAGTCAGTTGTTGCAGCAGAGTATCGCTGCGGCTGAGCTACCAACGTTAAGTCCGGCTTTGCTTGCGCTGTATCGCCGTTGGTTGCAGCAGCCGCTTGCTGATCTGGCGTTAACGGCGGAACTGTTACAGCTGCCGGATTTTGATAGTCTGGCCGAGCAATATCAGCAGATCCCGGTCGAGGCACTGGTGCAGGCGCTGGACAGCCTGCAGCAGCAACTGGCCACGGCCTTGTATGAAGATTGGTTGGCCTGTTACCAGCGTTTAACCCTAACACCCTATGTTTATGAACAAACGCAAGTCGGCTGCCGGGCGCTACGGAATCTGTGCTTGAGCTATCTGGTGTACGGCGCAGCAGGCGCTGCTTTAATGCAGCAACAATACCAGAGTGCTGACAATATGACCGATCGTCTGGCAGCTTTGCGTTGTGGCCAGTTAGCAGGGTTAGCTGAAACAGCGGCCTTGCTGGAGGATTTCGCGGCACGCTTTGCTGATGATGTGCAGGTATTGGACAAGTACTTTAATCTGGTCGTCAGCTCGCCCAAAGCGCAAGTTTTTGCTGCCATGGCGCAGTTAACCGAGCATCCGGCCTTTAGCTGGAAGAATCCAAACCGGGTCAGGGCGGTGTATGGCGCGTTTTCACAGCGTAATCCGGCGCAATTTCATCGGGCAGATGGTGAGGGTTACCGTCTGCTGGCCGATGTCGTAGGCCGGCTGGATCAGGTTAATCCGCAGCTGGCGGCACGCTTAATTACGCCGCTGTTATCCTGGCAGCGTTATGATCAGCAGCGGCAGCAGATTTTAATCGCTTTACTACAGCAATTGGCCAAGCGCAGTGATCTATCCGATGACCTGTATGAGAAGGTTAGTAGAAGCCTGGTATGAGTCGCAGCTATCTGTTTGGGGCATTTTTGTCAGTTGAAAAATGTCAGCGTTATTACCAGGGCCAGTCGCGCTACGTGCTGGTTACCGCGGACAGCGGCGAGCGGATCCAGCTCGCTTTCCGGCATTTTCAACCCTTTATCAGCGCCATTGGCATCCGTGGCCGTTTCCGGTTAACGGTAACGGACAATGGAGAATTTTTGCAACTGGAAAAAATTAATTAGAGTTTATACTTTAAACAAGAGATTAAAACATTAACTTGCATTATTAGCTGGTTTGACCTTTAATTTCATTAGCTTAGCTTTAGGTGTGGCTGGTCCGGCCTGCAAGGTTAAACTGTAAACCGTCGATACCAGCGCCTAATACCGCAATGCGGTTAAAAATTGAATAAAAATCAACAGATTTACATTTAGGCAAGCCTTGCTAACGCCGGTAAATGATGTAATTATTTTAATGAAAGGAACTGGTTTGAGCTCTGCTCAGCTACCAGCACAATAAATAAAAAAGCACATAACACTACCTGTCGGGACAGGGGGGGAGACAACAACATGAAGAAAAGGCCAATCCGCTTTGCAAAAAGTCCGTTGGCAGCCGGTATTGCCACCGCGCTGTTTACGCTGTCTTATGCACCGGCTCAGGCAGCCACTTTTAATTTCGGTGATGTAGAAGTGGTGTTTGACTCGACCTTCTCATACGGCGCCAGCTGGCGTACTGAGGAGCGTAATTGGGACACTATTGCCAAAGTTAATCATCCACGCTTTAACTGGACCGGTTACAACGCTGCGACTAACGTCATTTACCCTGCTTCTGATATCTGGGCTCAGCCAGGCGCCTATTCCAGCAACGGCGACGCCGGTAACCTGAATTTCGACCGTGGTGATATGTTTAGCAGCCTGTTTAAGGGCCTGCACGAGTTATCCATCAAAAAGGATAATATCGGTTTCTTCAGCCGTTTTATGTACTTCTATGACACGGCAATGAACAGAGGCAGCTTTGCCTATACTAATCCGCTCAGTGGTAACAAGGTTGATCCTTGTGACGATAAACGCTCGCGCGAATTAGCCTGTAAAGATATACGTTTACTTGATGCCTTTGTTTACGGCAACTTCTCCTTTAACGATGGTATGAATCCGGTCACTATCCGGGTGGGTAATCAGGTACTAAGCTGGGGTGAAAGCACCTTTATCCCGCATGGTATCAATATTACGCCGGTTGACGTCGGGATCCTGCGCGCACCGGGTGCGGATTTAAAAGAAGCCTTTATTCCTACCGGTATGGTGACGTTGGCTGTCGGTCTGACCGATCAACTGTCAGCAGAGTTGTTCTATCAGTACAGCTGGCAGGAAAGCTATCTGCCACCTCCGGGCACTTACTTCTCAACTAACGACTTCGCTGGCCGCGGTGGTTATGCCCAGAATATTCAGTTAGGTTTCTCCGGTAACCCGGATATTGACCTGGCATTCTTACTGCAAAATCTGAACGGTTTAGGAGCTGCAGTAGCGGCCGGTCAGATTTCTGCTGCTCAGGCATCACAAATTTATCTGGCGTATCCTACCAAGGTTGCACTGCGGCCTTTTGGTGATGCCGGTGAAATTAAGCCGGATGATGGCGGTCAGTACGGTATTAAACTGGAATATTTCGCGCCTAACTTAGGCGATACCGAGTTTGCGCTGTATTACATGAATTATCACAGCCGGGTGCCGGTGATCTCAGGTATTGCCTCAGATTTCCGTCAGCAAGCGATTCAAGCTGACCTGGGTTATCTGGTACAAAATGCCGGTAATCTGAACAAAGATAATGTACAGAACCTGCGGGCCTTCTCTAAAGGCTTACTGGAATATCCGGAAGATATCAAACTGTACGGTTTTAGCTTTAACACCAACTGGGGTACAACCTCGGTTGCCGGTGAAATCGCTTACCGTAAAGATGAACCGCTACAGATCGACGACGTTGAAATTCTGTATGCCGGTATGCCAGAGCAGCTTGGTAATGCCGGTATTCGTCCGGATCTGGTCGGTATCTCGCAACTTGGTCGTTTTATTGGTACCAAAGCGACACCGGGAGATTATGCCCAAGGCTATATTTTACGTGATACCGTGCAAGCACAAACAACCATCACTCATCTGTTTGGCCCGACGCTGGGTGCAGATAACTTCACAATGTTAGCGGAAGTGGGTGGCGTGCGGATTAACAATATGCCAGCGCAGGACGTGCTGCGGCTAAATGGTCCTAATACTGACCGTAGCGGCGCGCCATTAATTGGTGCTAATGGTCCGTCACAAGGTTTACACACTGGTTTATCGAATGGCCCTGAAACTAACCCGTTTCCAACGGCATCGGCCTGGGGTTATCGGGTGTTAGCCAAGGCGGATTACAACAACGTTTTTGCCGGGGTGAACTTATCACAGCGTCTGGTGTTCTCACATGATGTGAACGGTATCACACCTGATCCGTTGTTTATGTTTGTCAAAGATCGTAAGTCCGCTTCTTATGCGGTGTCTTTCGACTACCTGAACAAATGGTCTGGCGAATTAAGTTATAACTGGTTCTGGGGCGGCGTGGGCACCACCAATAACACTGCTGACCGTGACTTTATTTCTTTCAATATCAAGTACTCTATTTAAGGGACGAGCGCGAATTATGAAAAAACTCACCCTATTAGCATCAGCCGTTGCGCTGGTGTTCAGTTGTAACGCTCTGGCGAAGTTACCGGCAGATCAGGTGGCGCGTCTGGGGCAGGACTTAACGCCGGTTGGCGCTGAGAAAGCAGGTAATGCTGCCGGTACCATTCCAGAGTGGACTGGCGGTATTCTGGCAGCACCAGCGGGTTATAAGCCAGGTGATCATCATCCTAATCCGTTTGCGGATGATAAAATCCTGTTTACTATTACCAAAGCCAACCTGGAGCAATACCGGCAATTCCTGAGCCCGGGGCAGATTGCGTTGTTTGATCTGTATCCTGATACGTTCAAAATGAATATCTACCCAACTCGTCGTAGTGCTTCATTTCCACAATATTTTTATGATGCTACTAAGAAGATTGCCGCTAACGCCGAATTAGTTGAGGGTGGTAATGGTCTGCGTAATGCTGCCATTGGTATTCCGTTCCCGATCCCAAGCAATGGCCTGGAAGCGATTTGGAACCATATCGTCCGCTACCGTGGCGTTGCGGCTAGCCGTAACGGCGGTCAGGCTGCACCGACCGCGCAGGGCGCTTATACGTTAATTGGCTTTGAAGAGCAGATTATGTTTAAGTACTCGCATCCGGACGCGACTCCTGAGGCATTACAGGCTGAAAATATCCTGTTCCGTTTTAAACAAAGTGTCACGACACCTGCGCGTCTGGCCGGTACTGCTTTATTAGTACACGAAACCATGGACCAGGTGGCAACGCCGCGTCAGGCCTGGACCTATAACACCGGTCAGCGTCGGGTGCGTCGCGCGCCAAACGTGGCTTACGATGCGCCAGGTACGGCATCGGATGGTCTGCGTACTACCGATGATTTTGATATGTTTAACGGCTCGCCTGACCGTTACAACTGGGAGTTAAAAGGTAAGCGCGAAATGTATATCGCTTACAATGACTACAAGTTGCACAGCAATAATCTGAAGTACTCAGATATTCTGATGCCTGGTCATATTAATCCTGAACATGTTCGTTATGAGAAACATCGGGTCTGGGTAGTGGAAGCGACCTTGAAAGAGGGCACCCGCCACGTTTATGGCAAACGAGTGTTCTTTATCGATGAGGATAGCTGGCAGATCCATGTTGCCGATCTGTACGACAACCGTGGTGATCTGTACCGCGTTGCCGTGGCGCATGGTTTAAACTACTACGAAGTACCAACGCACTGGAGTACGCTGGAAGTTTACCATGATCTGAACTCGCGCCGTTATATCGCGATTGGTCTGGATAACGAAGATAAGATGTATGACTTTTCTGTCACCTTGTCTGATAACGACTTCACACCAGCATCGCTGCGTCGTGAGGGTACCCGCTAAACCGGGTGCCGGAAAAAGGCTGGCTCGAGCCAGCCTTTTTTTTAACTGCAGGCATCAGCCTGCGCTTGATAATCAGAGCGTGTAACTAAGCTATGCATAAGTATTTTCTGGCCGGCTGTATGTCGGTGTTGTCCCTGACCCATCTGACCGCAGCCGTTGCCGAAACTGACGATGAAATTGCCGATGCCGCACCCAAGGCGGCCTTTATAGTGCCACTTGCCGAGCGCAGTTTATTAACGGATGTGGTCGCGATCCCAACGGCAGGTTTTGCTGCGGTCGGAGAGCGCGGTCATATATTGTTAAGTGCGGATGGCCAGCAGTGGCAACAGGCACAGGTACCGGTGCAGGCCCTGCTGACCTCAGTCTATTTTGTTGATGCGGATTATGGTTGGGCCGTTGGGCATGATGCCACTATTCTGCATACTCAGGATGGCGGCAAGAGCTGGCAGATCCAGCAGTTTTTGCCACAACTCGACAAGCCATTAATGGATGTCTATTTCTTTGACCGCCAGCGTGGCATGGCCATTGGTGCGTACGGCATGTTTTACACCACTCAGGATGGCGGAGACAGCTGGCACAAGGCCTTTTATCTGGCACTGGCGTCGGAGGAAGATCAAGAGTTTCTGGCTGAGTTGGCAGAAACGGATCCGGAAGGCTATTTGCTGGAACGTGAGTCGGTACTGCCACATTTTAACCGTTTAATGGTACAGGGCGATGAAATCCTGATGGTGGGCGAGGCGGGTTTTGTCGCCGTCAGTCAGGATGGCGGAGAAAACTGGCAACGGCTGGAGAATTTTTATAACGGCTCTTTGTTTGATGTGCATCGCACCAAGCAGGGTTCGTTACTGGTAGCGGGGCTGCGCGGTAATCTATTCCGCAGCACAGATGACGGCGAAAGCTGGCAAGATATCAGCTTACCGCAATCGGCAACCCTTAATAGCATCTTTGAAGATGAACAGGGACAACTTTTCCTGACCGGTAATGCCGGCACCCTGTTAATCAGTGGCGATGACGGGCAATCATTTCGCGATCTGTCGCAAACTGACGGTCGGGCAATTTTAAATGGTCTGCCGTTGGCAGGACAGTTGGTGCTGGTGACGGAAACTGGTGTGAGATTAACCTCGATAAGTAAGTCTGAATAATATGAGTATAAATTGGCTGGTTAATAAGTTCGAATATAGCCTGTTTCGACATCGCCTGGCGGTGCTGGTGCTGTTTGCGCTGGCCACGCTGTTTTTATTATGGCGGGCCACCGACATTAAGCTCGACGCGGCCTTTAGTAAGAATATTCCGCTCAAGCATGAATATATGCAAACCTACCTCAAGCATGAGCAGGATTTTGGTGGCGCCAATAACATCTTGATCGCCATGTGTGATGCCAGTGGCGATATTTTTAATGCCAACTTCTTTGATAACTTCCGCCGTGCTCACGATGATGTGGTCTATACGCCAGGGGTGGAACGGGTACTGGTTAAATCACTGTTTAGCCCCAGTACACGCTTTATTGAAGTGGTAGAAGACGGCTTTGCCGGTGGCCCGGTGATCCCGGCTGATTTTACCGCCGATGCGGAAGGTTTAGCCCGGGTTAAAGAAAACGCCGAGAAAGCGGGCATTGTCGGTCGCATGGTCTCAGATGATTATAGCTGTGCGATGATCACCGCCTCCTTGCTGGAGATCGATCCGGAAACCAACTTACCACTTAATACCATCGCCTTTGCCGGCAAGTTGGAAAATGATATCCGCGGTAAATATCAGAGTGAGCAGATCAGCGTCCATATTATTGGTTTCGCCAAGATGGTGGGTGATGTCGCTGAAGGCGCAAAGGGCGTAGTAGCGTTCTTTGGTATTGCCATAGTGATTACCACTATTATGGTGTTCCTGTTCTCGCGCTCAGTGATGTTAACGGTATTACCGATAGCCTGTTCACTGATAGCGGTGATTTGGCAGATGGGGCTGTTAACCGTGCTGGGCTTTGGGATCGATCCGATGTCGATTCTGGTGCCATTCCTGGTATTTGCTATCGGCGTCAGCCATGGCGTCCAGATGATCAACTCCACCGGGAAAAGGGTTGCCGCCGGCATGAATGCCAAGGCCGCCGCACAAGCCAGTTTCCGTAAGTTACTGGTACCAGGCGGCGTGGCCTTGTTATCAGATACGGTCGGCTTCCTGACGCTGCTGATTATCGAAATCGGCGTGATCCGCGAACTGGCGATTACTGCCAGTCTGGGTGTGGCGGTGATTATCCTGACTAACCTGATCCTATTACCGGTGTTAATGTCTTTTGTGCGCTTTAGCAAGAGCTATCAGCAGCGGGTATCAGAGCCAAGCCCGGCCACCGAGAAAGTCTGGTATGCGTTATCGGCTTTTGCGACCCGTCGTTACGCTGCGGTGATCCTGCTCTGTACTGCAGCACTGTTTGCTTACGGTTATTGGCAGAGCCAGCAGCTGAAAATCGGTGATCTGCATGCCGGCGCACCGGCGCTGCATGAAGACTCGCGTTATAACCAGGATACCTTTTTGATTACCGACCGCTTTGCGATCTCGGTCGACTACATCAATGTAATGGTAGAGAGTATCCCAAGCGCCTGTACCAGCCATGACATTATGGATCGGATCGACCAGTTCCAGTGGTTAATGGAGAATGTGCCCGGCGTCCAGTCGGCGGTGTCTTTATCCTCAGTGTCGAAAGTGATTAACGCCGCCTATAACGAAGGCAATCCGAAATGGCGGGTGTTACCGCGCAATACCCAAAGTCTGGTACAAGCCTCGTCACGGGTTGAAACCAGTACCGGCCTGTTAAACGCCGATTGTTCGGTGATGCCGGTAATGATTTTCCTGGAAGATCATAAAGCTGAAACCATTGAACGGGTTGTGCGCGCTGCCAAGCTACACGGTGCTGAACTGGGTGATGCCGATACGCGCTTTATGTTAGCCACCGGGCCTGCCGGTGTTATGGCCGCTACTAACGAAGCAGTGAGCGCCGCCCAGCAACCGATGATGTGGTACGTTTATCTTGCGGTGATAGTGCTTTGTTTGCTGAGCTTCCGCTCTGTAAAAGCGACCGCTGCCGTGATCATCCCGCTGTATGTGGTGTCGGTATTGGCAACGGCACTGATGACCAAGCTACAAATCGGTTTAACCGTTTCGACCTTACCGGTTATTGCATTGGGTGTCGGTATCGGTGTTGACTATGGTATCTATATCCTGTCGACGATGAGCCAACAGCTGCGCGATGGTATGCCGCTGCGGCAGGCCTATTTTGAAGCGCTGAAAGAGCGCGGCAGCGCCGTACTCTTTACCGGTATTACGCTGGCGATAGGTGTCAGCACCTGGGTATTCTCAGCGCTGAAGTTCCAGGTAGATATGGGGATCCTGTTGACCTTTATGTTTATTGTAAACATGTTAGGGGCGATAGTAGTACTACCGGCACTGGCTGCATTTTTCTGGCGCAAAAATAATTAAAAAATATTTTTGCAAATAATTATGCAATGAAAACCAAGAAAATGGCCGAAAGGCCATTTTCTATTTAGAGCCATTGAATAATCAGCCAGAACTGCCTGCAATTCAGTGGTATAACCAGCTTAAAAGCCACAAATATCGCTTCAAAAGCGCTACAATAGCTACTACACTGCGCAGCTTAAAACATCCCCGTTAATTTTGTGGATCCTGCAATGTCGCAGTGATTGATAAAAGGATGCAATAATGGCAAAGATAGACGGTCTACCCTCAGTACTACTACAAAATGTCAGCAAACTCATCAAACAAAAAGTAAAAGAGCAGGTCGAGCTGGTCGATAAATTTGCCCATACTTTGTATGGCAATATTTCCAGTGAAGATTTGGTAGGTCGTAACGACAGTGATCTGTACGGTGCGGCATTAAGTTTGTGGCAAACCTTTAACCAACATGCCGAACCTCAGGCGCGGATCCGGGTGTTCAATCCGGAAATTGCCCGTCATGGCTGGGAATCCAAACACACCATTGTTGAAATCGTGGTGCAGGATATGCCATTTCTGGTCGATTCGGTGCGGATGGCACTAAACCGGCACAATATTACTGCGCATTTACTGTTGCATTATCCGCTGCAAACCAAACGTGATAGCAAAAACGCCATCACTGAGTTCGCTAAGCTGGGTCGCTTAGCCGACGCCAGTACTCAGCAAACCGTATTCCATATTGAAATTGATCGTATGACCGATGCCGATGCAATAGCGGCGTTAAAAGCCGAACTGCTGTCGGTCATGGAAGATGTGTCGCTGGCGGTGCAGGATTGGCAGCCGGCGCGGCAAAAGCTGTTAGATGTGATCAAAGCCTTACCTAAACATGCCGGTAAGGCATCGGCAGCCGAGCTGGCTGAAACCACCGAGTTTTTAAACTGGTTGGTGAAAGATAATTTTACGCTGCTGGGTTACCGCTCGTATGAAATCAAGCCGGTAAAAGGTGATTACCAGATCGTCGGTGACCGTGATTCGGCACTGGGTTTGATGCGCCGCTCTGAGCCGCGAGATCTGATGCTGTCAGAATTACCGGAGCGCGGTCGTCAGCAAGCGCTGTCCAGTGGCTTGTTGATCCTGACGAAAACCAATGCTAAATCGCGGGTCCATCGTCCGGCCTATATTGACTATATCGGTGTGAAGCGTTTTGACAAAAACGGTAAGGTGGTCGGTGAAGACCGCTTTATCGGCTTATATTCATCCAGTCTGTATAACAACAGCGCTGCCGATATTCCACTGCTGAAAAACAAGCTGCAACAGGTGATGGAGCAGTCTGAGTTTGCGGTGGGGACCCACGCCTATAAAGCCTTACTGAATATTCTGGAAACCTATCCCCGCGATGAGCTGATTCAGGCTAATGCTGACGAGTTGTTAGACGTAAGCCGTGGTGTGTTACAAATGCAGGAAAGGGATATGACACGGCTGTTTGTGCGTGAAGATACCTTTGGCCGCTTTGTCACGGCGATGGTGTATGTACCGCGTGAGCGCTACAACACCCAGTTGCGTAAAGACACCCAGGCCATCCTGGCGCAGGCCTTTGGCTCAACCGAGCCGGTTGAATTTACGACCTATTTTTCAGAATCTGTGTTGGCTCGCACCCATTATCTGGTGCGGATCAACGATAGCCAAGTCGAGTATAATGTGAAAGAAATCGAACGTAATCTGGTTGAAGCGGCCCGCACCTGGGAAGATAAACTGGAAACAGCTTTGATCGGTGTGTACGGCGAAGCCCGCGGCCGCGAGTTAAGCCGCAAGTATGTTAATGCCTTCCCGCGCGCCTATAAAGAAGACATGTTACCGAATGATGCGCTGGTCGACATCGGTAAACTGGAGTCTTTATCTGCCGAACATAAACTGGAAATGTTGTTCTACCGGCCACAGGAAGAGGGCAAGGACAGTAAAGCTGTGCGGCTGAATCTGTTCCATAAAGATCACCCAATTCATTTGTCTGATGTGTTGCCGATGCTGGAAAACTTCGGTTTACGGGTTATCGGTGAAACACCTTATGCTGTTAAGTGCCCGGACGGCTCGGTGAGCTGGATCCTGAACTTCGCAATGGAGTTAAACGGTGAAGTGCCTGCCGATTTCGCTGCTGCGTCGCAAAGCTTCCAGGACTCACTGACGAAAGTCTGGGCGGGCCAACTGGAAGATGACGGTTTTAACCGCCTGATCCTCGGTGCCGGTCTGAGCGGGCGTGAAGCCTCTATTCTGCGTGCGTACGCCAAATATAAGCGCCAGATTGGCAGCACCTTTAGTCAGAGCTATGTCGAGAGCACCTTTGCCCGTTATGCGACCCTGGCCGGTTTACTGGTACAGTTGTTTAATGCCAAGTTCTCACCCAGTGAAAAAACCAGCGCCAAACAGCTGGAGAAACTGGAAGAGCAAATCGCTGCTCAGCTGGAAAATGTGGCTAACCTCGATGATGACCGCATTATCCGGCGTTTTGTCGATATGATTAACGCTACCCTGCGTACTAACTTCTTCCAGCGTTATGACGATGGTGCTGAAAAACCTTATATTTCCTTTAAGATCAAACCTGATCTGATCCCGGAAATGCCGTTACCAATGCCGATGTTTGAAATCTTCGTCTACTCACCACGGGTTGAAGGTGTGCATCTGCGTTTCGGTAAGGTCGCCCGTGGCGGTTTACGCTGGTCTGATCGACGCGAAGATTTCCGTACCGAAGTGCTGGGCCTGGTAAAAGCACAGCAGGTGAAGAACACCGTAATAGTACCATCTGGTGCCAAGGGCGGTTTTGTTTGTAAGAAGTTGCCGGAAACCGGCGGTCGCGAAGCCTTTATCAATGAAGGTAAAGAGTGTTACCGCACCTTTATCCGTGGCTTGCTGGATATTACTGACAATATTAAACAGGGTCAGATCGTGCCGCCAAAAGATGTGGTGCGTTTAGATGAAGATGATCCTTACCTGGTTGTTGCGGCCGACAAAGGTACTGCGACCTTCTCGGATATTTCTAATGGTATCTCGGAAGATTACGGTTTCTGGTTGGGCGATGCCTTTGCCTCCGGCGGTTCGAACGGCTATGACCATAAGAAAATGGGCATCACGGCCCGTGGCGGCTGGGAAGCAGTAAAACGGCACTTCCGTGAAATTGGTATCGATTGCCAGACCACCGATTTCACCTGTGTTGCTATTGGTGATATGGCGGGTGACGTGTTCGGTAACGGCATGTTGCTGTCTAAGCATATTCGCTTACAGGCTGCCTTTAACCATATGCATATCTTTATTGACCCGAATCCGGATGCGGCCAGCTCCTTTAAAGAGCGTGAGCGTTTATTTAATCTGCCGACATCTACCTGGGATGATTATGATAAAGCACTGATTTCTGAAGGCGGTGGCGTGTTCGCCCGTAGCGCCAAGTCAATTAAGTTAAGCCCGCAAATGAAAGAGATGCTGGGCACGACCAAAACGAGCATGACGCCAAATGAGCTGATCCGGGAATGTTTGATGATGCCGGTCGACCTGATTTGGAACGGCGGTATCGGTACCTACGTCAAAGCCAGCAACGAAACCCATGCTGAAGTCGGTGACCGTGGTTCGGAAGCACTGCGGGTCAATGGTCGCGAGCTGCGCGCACGGATCTTCGGTGAAGGGGGCAACCTGGGTTGTACCCAACGTGGCCGGATTGAATATGCGGCCAACGGTGGTCGTATCAATACCGATTTCGTCGATAACGTGGGCGGTGTAACCTGTTCGGATAACGAAGTTAATATCAAGATCCTGTTAAACTCCCTGACGGCAGCCGGTGATTTAACGCTGAAACAGCGTAATAAATTACTAAATGATATGACGGATGATGTGGCTGCGATCGTGATCGGCGATTGTTACCGGCAAACCCAGAGTATCAGTCTGTCGTCGTTGTTAGGTTCTGAACAGATCAAGGAATATACCCGCTTTATCCATGCCCTGGAGAAAGACGGTAAGTTAAACCGTGAGCTGGAATTCCTGCCATCAGATGACGACCTGGCCGATCGGATGGCCAAAGGCATGGGTTTAACCCGTCCTGAACTGGCGATCCTGACTGCCTACGGTAAGATGGTGTTAAAAGAGCGTTTAGTGACGCCGGAGATTTCGGATAATCCTTACTTCCAGCAGTTGTTAACCGGTGCCTTCCCGGCAGTATTACAACAGAAGTTTGGCAAGGAAATCAGTCAGCATCCGTTGAAAGCCGAGATCGTGGCCACCAAGCTTGCAAATATGCTAGTTAACGAAATGGGCCCGAACTTTGTGCAGCGTATGTTCGAAGAAACCGGTGCCAGCGTGGCGGAAGTGGCTATTTGTTATGCCATAGTGCGTGAGCTGTTCGATGTAGCCAAGTACTGGCAGCAGCTGGAACAACTGGACAATAAAGTGTCGGCGGCACTGCAAAGCCGGGTCTTATTCCAGTTACGCCGTACCATGCGCCGGGCTACCCGCTGGTTTGTGCGTCACCGCGACAAGGCGCTGGATATTAACCAGACCATTAAGTTCTTTAAACCGGCTTACGAGAGCATCAGTAACGATCTGGCTAACTATATGGCCGAGCGTGAGATGCAGGAGCTGACTGAGAAATGTAACGAGCTGACAGAGCAGGGGATCCCGGCGACGGTGGCACGTTATCTGACGCAGTTAAGTACCGTATTCTCGGTAATGGATATCGCACAGGTTGCCGATGCTCAGCAGACGCCACTGCCGATGGTAGCGGAAATTTACTTCAAACTGGGTGATAAACTGGATCTGCACTGGTTCCTGGAGCAAATTACCCGGCAACCGGTGGCAAACCACTGGCAGGCACTGGCACGGGCTTCGTACCGCGAGGAGCTGGATTGGCAACAACGGGGTTTAACCTCAGTGGTGGTGAAGAGCTGTGGCACTGTCTGTAATGCCGATGACATTATCCAGAACTGGCTGGATCAGCATCAGCATCTGGTTGAACGCTGGCGGTTAATGTTGTCAGAGTTTAAGACTACGCAAAGCCATGAGTTTGCGAAGTTTTCAGTAGCAATGCGTGAACTGATGTTGTTAAGTCAGTCGGTCTGATGCTGTTAACTTTAGTCTGAAGTCATTACAATACCCCGCTTAGCCGGGGTATTTTTTATTGCAGGATTTGTTATGTTTTATCCAGTTGCCAGAAAAGTGTTGTTTAGTTGTGATGCCGAGCGCTCACATGATTTTGCCCTTGGCAGTTTAAAACGGCTGGCGCACACGCCACTGTCAGCCTTGTGGCGGCAACAGTTGGTTGCCAAACCGAAAACGGTAGCCGGTATCCGCTTTGAAAATCCGGTTGGTCTGGCTGCAGGGCTGGATAAAAATGCCGACTGTATTACTGCCTTTGCCCAGATGGGTTTTGGTTTTCTGGAAGTGGGTACCGTGACGCCAAGGCCGCAGGAGGGCAACCCGAAACCACGGATGTTCCGCTTGCCGCAGGCTGAAGCCATTATTAACCGCATGGGTTTTAATAATAAAGGCGTCGATTATCTGGTTAACAATGTCAAACACAGCCAGTTTAAAGGCGTGCTAGGCATTAATATCGGCAAGAATAAGGACACGCCAAACGAACAGGGCAAAGACGACTATGTCCACTGTATGCGTAAGGTTTATCCCTATGCCAGCTATATTACGGTCAATATTTCATCGCCCAATACCCCCGGTCTGCGCGACCTGCAATTCGGTGAAGCGTTATTTGATTTATTACAAAGCGTTAAGAATGAACAGTTAGACTTGCAGGCACACTATGATAACTATGTGCCGGTATTTGTAAAAATCGCGCCGGATATGGACAGCGTCGCGGTAGAGCAGGTGGCAGAGACCTTACTGCGCAGTAAAATGGATGGCGCCATTGCCACCAATACCACCCTGGATCGTAGTCTGGTGGCAGGATTAAAGTACGCGGACGAAGCAGGTGGCTTAAGTGGTAAGCCAGTGCAACAGCGTAGCACAGCGGTATTAACCCAGCTGCGCCAGGCTGTCGGCAAAGATTTTCCGATTATTGGTGTGGGCGGGATCCATGATGTCAGCTCTGCCCAACAAAAACTGGCGGCGGGCGCCGACTTGTTGCAGCTGTATACCGGTTTTATCTACGGCGGGCCGGCGCTGGTAAAATCAATCGTTGATGCGTTATAAAGATCCGTCGCTGATCAACATTTTTTAGACATAATTAATCTTTAACTTTTTGATCAGCGTGCTATATTAGTGCTAATTACTGCGTAGTCTGACCAGATTTAGGAGAACGATGTTAACGCCGTCAGAGCAATGGACCTGGTATTATTGCCCACAGCAAGATCGGCTGCTACTGGATATTGATGACCAGTTGCAGTTTAGCTCTGAGCTGTCTGCTGCCAACCTGAATGACAAACCCGTCCGCCAGCCATTTTCACTGGCGGAAGCGGAAGCGTTCTGGCGTTTTCATGAAGCGCTGCAGCCAGTCATTGCTGATGACGCTCTGCGCTTTGAACTCTGTTTACATGCCCTTGCTAATCGTTTCCGGCAACTGAGTGCCCATAAAAGCTGGTATTTCGCGACCCAGCGGGCGCAGGATAGCGGTTTGTATC
The DNA here is from genome assembly GCF_001704375.1 of Alishewanella sp. HH-ZS. Taxonomy (NCBI): domain Bacteria; kingdom Pseudomonadati; phylum Pseudomonadota; class Gammaproteobacteria; order Alteromonadales; family Alteromonadaceae; genus Alishewanella; species Alishewanella sp. HH-ZS. Next base: position 60,132 of record NZ_LZEJ01000008.1, read on the forward strand.
AATTGGTGCAGTTGCAAGGTAAAGATACCTTACTGGCTTTGGTTGTGGCCTCGGATCTGGAATGTGTCGAATGCTTGTTGCTTGAAGACGGCGAGTCTTTAGCCGGCAAACAGCTTAGCCGCCATACCGTGATCCGCGTGCTGCGCAACCGCGCCTTGCCGACTGAGGTTGATGTCGGTTATGCCCGTACCGCCTGATGCGGTCACATACTCAACTGCAGACACAGTGTTAGGCCGCTCTGAGCTGGCTGTTACCGCATGTTAAAAATCAAATCTCTGTTACAGCAAGCCTTTGCCCGGCAGCCATTGGTTGATGGCAGGCGGGTGGGCGGCCTTAGTAAAAGGCGCCGCTTTTTGCTGTTGCTGTTAGCCTTATTCCACCTTTCAGGTGCCTTATCGTCGCTGGATGCCCTGATGTCGTCGCGCACCGCTCAGGGCAGCATCGCCTGGATTATTTCCCTCAATACCTTTCCCTATGCGGCAGTGCCTGCTTATTGGATCTTTGGCCGCAGTCGTTTTCAGGGCTATGTGATCTCGCGTCAGGAAACCGAGCATGAGCTGTTTAACAAGCACCAGTTAAAAGCATCCGGGGTTGAGGATTTTGTATTACACAGCATTCGCGATCGCGGCAGTTTGCAAGCAGTTGAACGCCTGGCCAAGATGCCGTTTTTACGCGGTAACAGCGCGCAACTGCTAATCGATGGCGAGCAAACCTTTGCCAGTATCTTTGACGGTATTCGCCAGGCACAGCAGTATGTGCTGGTGCAGTTCTATATTGTGCGTGATGATCAGCTCGGTCGGCAGTTACAGCAACTGCTGATTGAAAAAGCCCGTCAGGGCGTGCAGGTATACTTTTTATATGATGAAATCGGTAGTTATCGCTTACCGCAAAGCTATTTACGTGCAATGACCGATGCCGGTGTCGCAGTACGACCTTTTCATTCCACCAAGGGCGCGGGCAATCGGTTTCAGCTGAATTTTCGCAATCACCGTAAAATCGTGATTGCCGATGGTAAACAGGGCTGGTTGGGCGGTTTTAATGTCGGTGATGAATACTTAGGGCAGGTCCCGCGTTACGGCCAGTGGCGGGATACCCATTTAAAACTCACTGGTCCCGGCGTGCTGGCACTGCAATTGTCTTTTGTCGAAGATTGGTATTGGACCGCCGAAACCATCCCGGCGCTTTACTGGCAGGCAGAAGCAGCTGCTGATGGTGATATCCCGGTGCTGATTTTGCCATCCGGACCAGCTGATCGCTTTGAAACTGCCAGCTTACTGATTCAACATGCGCTGCATAGTGCGCGCGAGCGGATTTGGATCGCCAGTCCGTATTTTGTACCTGACGAGGGGACCCTGGCGGCACTGAAGCTGGCAGCGCTGCGCGGGGTGGATGTCCGGATCCTGATCCCGGAGCGCACTGATAATCTGCTGGTTACTCAGGCGGCCTACGCCTTTATTGGCCCTTTGCTGGATGCGGGTGTTAAAATCTATCGTTATCAGCAGGGCTTTTTACATGCGAAGAGTTTTTTGGTCGATCAGCAGCTCAGCGCTATTGGCACCGTCAACCTGGATAACCGCTCGTTCCGGCTGAACTTTGAAATTACTGCGCTGCTGTTAGATGAGGCGTTTAATGCTGAGGTTGCGACCATGTTTGTTGCTGATTTTCAGCGTTCCCGGCAAATGAGCCTGACGGAAATTATTGAACGGCCGTGGTGGCTGCGCGCAGTATCGCGCGCCGCGCATCTGATGGCCCCGGTTTTATAGCACCGATTTTTAGGAGAACACTGTTGGCTGAACATCAGGCCGCCTGGCTAAGTTTTACCGCGCTGTTAAACGACAGTCTGCAACAACAGCAGCTGGTCAAGCTGGTGTTAAGCAAATACCAGGGCACGGAGCCAGCATTACAGCGGCTGGAGGTTACACCGGTACAGTTAAAGGACAGCTGGCAGCTGAAATTTCTGTATCAATATCAAACTAACCATGTGACTAAGAACTACCCGGCAGCGCAGGCAGCGACTGTGCTGGACGGCCTGCTGACAGAGTTTGCGCAAGCTAATCTGCAAAGTACCCGGCATAGCGCGCAACTGACGAAAAGTAAAAAAGGCAAGTATCTGCTGGCCACTAAGCAACAGGCACAAACGGCCAAAATCGAGAGTCATAACAGAGCCAAGCAACGCTACGTTGAACAAAGCCGGCCATTCTTAACGGCGTTAGGCGTCACCGATAGCCGTGGTGAGATCATTCCGTCGATGTCGAATAAGTGGAAGCAGATCAATAAGTTTATTGAAATTCTCTCCGGCGCAGTAAAAGACACCGGCTTGTTAGAACGCGCCGAGCTGCATGTGGCGGATTTTGGTTCAGGTAAGGCGTATCTGACCTTTGCGATGCATGACTATTTCCGGCATAGCGCCGGCATCGCGGCGCAGGTAACAGGGGTGGAGCTCAGACAGTCGCTGGTTGACCTGTGTAATAACACTGCGACTCAGTTGCAGCTCGATGGCATCCGGTTTGCCCAAGGCGATGTAAAGCATTTTAAAGCGCAGGGCATTAATGTGATGGTGGCGCTGCACGCCTGCGATACCGCCACCGATTATGCTATCCATATGGGTATTCGCACCGGCGCCGAAATTATTATGTGTTCACCGTGTTGCCACAAGGAGATCCGGCCACAGGTGCAGCTACCCGCAGTACTGTCACCGATGTTACAGCATGGTATTCATTTGGGTCAGGAGGCTGAGATGCTGACCGACAGTCTGCGCGCACTGCTGCTGGAGGCCTATGGTTATGATACTAAGGTGTTTGAATTTATTTCACTGGAGCATACCAGTAAAAATAAAATGATCCTGGCGACCCGGCGACAAAAACCAAAACCCCGAGCGCCGATCCTGGCACAGATTGCCGCCTTAAAGCAGTTTTATGGAGTCCGTCAGCACTGTCTGGAGCAACTGCTGCAGCACAGTGCTGATGAAAATACAGCCGATGAGGTAACACCGGCAAGCTAAAGTGACATTAGTAAACTGCAACAGCACTAGTGGCGCTGTTGCAGGGCATCCACTAACTGTTTTACCGCTTTTATTTGCGCGCCGGCATTAGTCGCGTAATCCTCGCCACTATAGCCCCACCAATCCCAACAGCCATTCGGGTTAAAGGGCGACATCGCACTTTTCTCAACCTGTGGATACAGGATCACCAGCTGATTGCTATCGGCATATTCGTTCAAGCCGGTATGCCGGATAAAGGCATCACCCACCTGGCTGGCGTCCTGACGGCAACCATGAAAACTGACGTGCAAGCGACAGTTGTTACCCGAGGCACAGGCCGTTGGCACATACAGATAACCATACTGTGCTAATTGGCCGCGGGCAGCACTGGCCAGCTGGTGCTGATCAAATTTTAGCAAGGTGCCACTGGCGTTACTGGCGGCGTTCTGTAGCTCGCCAAGCAGATGGGATAGCAATTTGCCAGCAGCGTCATACTCACAGCTGGCAACAAAGGGTGCCTCGGATTTATTACAGTCGGTTAAACCGCTTTTAGCCGTCGGAAAATGATGGGCAAAGGGCTGGTCGTTAACCCATACCAGCTGCTCAGCCGGCAGCCATTGCTGATATTGTTGGTACAGGGCGGCGCTGACTTGCGGCAACACGGTGCTGTCGGCACTCCCGCTAAAGATCCAGACCCTGCTATTTACCAGCGCTGCCGGCGCTGCCAGCTTGCCGGCTTGTTGCTGTTGCTCAAGGTAAGCATTTATCGCCTGTAGATCCGGTGCTGCGGTTGCCTGATTCATACAGTGCGCCAAGGCCTGACGTAAATCATTACGCGCACAGTACACCGGGCCTGCCGCCAGGATGGCTGCGCCGGATACCTCAGGGGCAAACGCCAGATGAAACTGTGCTGCCATATAGCCGCCGGATGATAACCCCGACACCGTCAGCGACGGCGCCAGCTTAAGCTCCGGGATCGCCTGCAAATCGGGAAGAGCGGCCGCCTGAGCCGCGACACTGCACAGCATGGCAGTACTGAAAACACTGGGAATAAAAGGGCGCATAGTCACTCCAAAGGAAATACGCTACCAGCTTAGTTGCTGTGTCACGTCTGGCAATAATGCTTTAGTACAGCGGCTATTGCTGTGGCTGCGTTAAATAATCCAGATACCGGTTGGTATCCCGCTGTTGCACCACCTGTTGCCAGATCCTGACAGCAAGTTCCGGATTTTGCTGATAAAAGGCCTTACTGAACATCAAATAACCAACCGAGTGGTACACCGGTGTCGGGTAGATCAGCAGCGGTCGCAACAGTAGCTCGGCGGGCTCGACAGTGATGCCGTTCAACTCACAGAGCACTGTGGTGGCGTCCACGCGTCCTGAGCTGACTAATTCCAGCGCATGGCTAATTGAATCGGCAGATACCTCAATATGGGGGCCGGGCATCGGCAAGGGGCGGTAGCCAAGTGGGCGGGCCAGGGCAAACTCGCGCTGTTGACTCAGTTTCTCCGGTAGCAAACCCTGTTGATGATAAGTCAGACACAGGCTAAAGCTACTCATGGCCAGACTCTCATCGGGTTGACCATCAGGGCGTCGTGGCGCCTGCATATAGTGGTCGCGCTCGCTGGCATATTCCGCTACCAGCGCATCGACCTGATTGGCTTCCAGTTGTGCCAGGCAGCGTAGCCAAGGTTGGCGGATCAGAACTAGCTCGATGTTAGTAGCCTTTGCTACTGCTTGCAGATGCTCGATAGCGGCGCCAGGCTGTGGCGCTGGCAGGTCACCGTGGCCATTATAAAAGGGTAACAGCGGTTTATCTTCATAGCAAAACCGCAGACTGGCGGTATCAGCCATGGCCTTGTTTTGCCAAAGCAAAGTGGTAACCAACAACAAACTGAAATAAAGATAATGCATAGGGCGACCGTTATGGCTGGCTAGGCGGCGCGGCGATAAGCCTTGTCGCGCCGCGGCCACGCGGATCGGACACTGCTTGTGTGCCATCCGGATTCAGCAGGATCAGTTGGATATCGCCTAAGTCCCAGTTTGGCGTATGCAACGAATAACCGCGGGCGGTCAATTCAGCTTGTACCGGTTCAGCCAGAGCTTGCACACTTTCCATCCGGATCTGATCTTTTGGCAGCAGCTGGTGATGAAAGCGGGGCGCGGCCACAGCCTGTTCTGCTGTCATGTTAAAGTCATACAAATTATTCATCACCTGAAAAATACTGGTAAAAATCGTCGAGCCACCCGGCGTACCGATCACCAGCTCCGGTTGATTATCTTTTAACACTATAGTCGGTGTCATCGAAGACAGCATACGTTTACCCGGTGCTATGGCGTTAGCATCGCTGCCGACCACGCCAAAAGCATTAGGCACGCCAGGCTTGGCAGAAAAGTCATCCATTTCGTTATTCAATAGAAAACCAGCACCGCTGACTACCACACCACTGCCATAATCCAGATTCAGGGTGTAGGTATTGGAGACGGCATTACCGGCATGATCAACAATCGAAAAGTGCGTGGTTTGTTCTGATTCCAGCCCTGGTTTAATGGTCTCAGTGGCCGATATTGTCCTGGGATTGATCTCCTGAGCCCGCCGGGCCAGATAGTCAGGTGCCAGCAGTTTTTGGGTGGGCACCTCGGTAAAGGCCGGATCGCCCAGATAGTCGGCCCGATCGGCAAATACCCGTTTCGCAATCTCAGCCATCAGGTGTACATACTGGGCGGAGTTGTGTGCAACATCTTGAAAATGTTGTTGATTGAGCTCTTTGAGCGTCAGTAACTGCTGTAAGGCAATTCCGCCTGAACTGGGGGGCGGTGCGGTGATAAGCTGCCGGTCACGCCAGCGCGTTACCAGAGGGGTACGCCAGACTGCTTGATAGGCAGCCAGATCGTCCATTGAGATCAAGCCACCACCACGCTGCATTTCGGCAACAATCAATTCAGCGGTTTTGCCCTGATAAAAGTCGCTGGGGCCCTCGGCAGCCAGGCGTTTTAACGTCGCGGCCAGCTCAGCTTGCACAAAGCGTTCACCCGGCTGCATCTTGCCAAAGTAAGCAACAAAATTGGTTTTACCGGCAAAGCGTTGCAGCATATCGCCTTCATACAGATATGCTTTGTCTGGCACGATAAAGCCCTGCTCAGCCAGTTGGATTGCTGGTGCCAGCAGTTCTGGCCAGCTCTTACTGCCAAATAATTGATGCAATTGCCACATGCCCATCACCGTGCCCGGCACCCCAGACGCCTGATGGCCAATTAAACTGAGGTTTTCAATGACGTCACCTTCAGCGTTCAGGTACATATCGCGGTGCGCGCTGGCGGGTGCGGTTTCCCGATAATCCAGAAAATAGGCCTTGCCATTAAACCATAAGGTCAGAAAGCCACCGCCACCCAGATTACCCGCCTCCGGATAGGTGACTGCCAGGGTAAAGGCTGTGGCAACAGCGGCATCGACCGCATTACCACCCTGGCGTAAAATCTCAGCCGCCACTTGCGCTCCATACTGATCCGGGCTGGCCACGGCGGCGGTGAGCTGCTGCGTTTTGGCTGTCGCGTTAAGATTTAGGCTTGCCAGAAACAAGCAACTGATAAGGCTGATTTGACGCAATAACATAGGCAGGGATCGGCTTGTTAACTTAAAACCAAACCTTAGCATCAGCAGCGTGGAAAAGAAACAATGAAAAAAAGGCGCCACAGAGAGGGGCGCCAAGCGTCAGGTTTACGCAGTACGTATAACAACAGGCCCTAGTCTAACGCGCTGCTGCAGCGGCTCCTTGATCCAACGCAATAAAAGTACCATCAGCCGGAATAAGTTGCTCTGCGTCTGATAATGTCTTACAACATTCAGCAACCTTTTTATATCCGGAGTCGAATCATGAAATACCAATCTCTGTTAGCTGCGCTTTGTCTCGTTCCTGCTTTGTCTTTTGCTGCTGCACCATCCGGTATTGTGATCCACGGTGGTGCCGGTACCATCAACAAAGCTCAGCTTACCGATACCCAGCGCCAGGCCTATGAGGCAACCTTAAAGCATGCCGCGGAACAGGGTTATGCTTTGTTGCAACAAGGTGGTAGCAGCCTTGATGCGGTTACCCGAGCCGTGATGATTCTGGAAGACTCGCCGCTGTTTAATGCCGGCAAGGGCGCGGTTTATACCTATGATGAAAGCCATGAGCTGGATGCCTCTATTATGCAGGGGCAAGACCGGCAAGCCGGCGCCGTTGCCGGTGTTAGTACCATCAAAAATCCGATCTTACTGGCGCGGGCAGTGATGGAGCGATCCGAGCATGTGATGCTCGCCGGTGCCGGCGCTGAGGCCTTTGCTGATACCCTTGAGCTGGAGCGGGTACCTAACAGCTATTACAATACCGAATTTCGCTATGAGGCATTAAAACGCGCGAAACAAGCGCTGCAACCACAGCCACATCAGGCTGCCATTCCTTTTGACCCAGCCTGGCGTATGGGCACCGTTGGTGCTGTGGCGATTGATAAGGCCGGTAATCTGGCCGCTGCGACCTCAACCGGTGGCATGACCGCCAAACGCTATGGCCGGATTGGCGATGCGCCGGTAATCGGTGCCGGAAATTTTGCCGACAACCAAAGTTGTGCGGTCTCCGCCACCGGCCATGGTGAGTATTTTATCCGTTATCAGGTGGCCTCCGATATCTGTGCCAGAGTGAAATATCAAGGCAAAACGGCCACTGCGGCGGCGACGGAAGTGATGGCTGAGCTGGCTACGGTCGGTGGCACCGGTGGTGTCATAGTAGTGGATCCACAAGGGCGCTTAAGTTGGGCCTTTAATACCGAAGGTATGTACCGGGCGATGCTGGGCGATACGACACCACTTAAAGTTGAGATTTTTCAAGCCGAATAACGTCTGAATAGCAGGCAAAGCGGCGTTTCATCGTCTAATCTTAACTAAGCGGTTGCGGGAAGTCCGGTGTAACAGGATTGCAGCAACTGCGCTTGGTATTAAGAAGATAAGGGGGACGCATGGACTTACTAAAAGTTGCCGATTATATGAATCGCCACCCGGTGACCTTTGATGCTGATATGCCAGTGGAGATGGCAGTGGACAGATTAATCAAAGGCCGGCAAACCGGAGGCCCGGTGATTGATGCGCAGCGCAAAATTATAGGTTTTATCTCGGAGCAGGATTGCCTGGCACGGATGCTGATGTCGACTTATCATGACCAGCAGGCCGCGCGGGTCAGTGATGTGATGCGGACCGAGGTGCTGACGGTAAAAGAGTACGACGGCATTATCGATTTGGCACAAACTATGTTAAAAGCCAAACCCAAGCTGTATCCGGTGGTTGATGATAACGGTCATCTACTGGGGATTATTACCCGCTCTGATGTGTTAGGCGCCATCGATAAAGAATTACACTCGCACTATAGCAAAGCGGGTTAGCGTAAAGCTGGCCAGCGGCAAAGCGGAGCAGGACTTAAGAAAGCTGGCGCTATGGCTGCAGTAGCGTTGCACTCCTAACCCCTAACTTGATAGCATTGCGCCCTCTGAAAGCTGAGGGCGCTAACTTGTCTGTCGAAACACCATCCACTGTCTCCACCTTGTCGGCCCAAATCGGTCAGTGTCTGCTGCAAGATCAATTCCGGCTGCGTCGTAAACTGGCCCAGCTAAAACAGCTGCCACCAGAGCAAGCTGCGGCGCAACTGAGCAAACTTGAAGCGCAAATCGCCCAGTCCTCTGCGCTACGTGCTGCCAGGCTCTCTGCCATGCCGAAGTTAAGCTATCCGGCTGAGCTGCCGGTGGTGGCGAAAAAAGATGAAATTAAAGCCGCTATTGCCGCGCATCAGGTGGTGATTATTGCCGGCGAAACCGGCTCTGGTAAAACCACGCAAATTCCGAAAATCTGTCTGGAGCTGGGGCGGGGCGTGGCAGGCACTATTGGCCATACTCAGCCCAGGCGTTTGGCGGCGCGCAGTGTTTGTGCCCGCCTGGCTGAAGAGCTGCAATGTCAGGTTGGCCAGCAAATTGGTTATAAAATTCGCTTTGGTGATCATACTAATCAACAAACGCTGGTCAAATTGATGACAGACGGTATCTTGCTAACCGAGATGCAGCAAGACCGCTTTTTAAATCAATACGACACCATCATTATCGATGAAGCGCACGAGCGCAGTCTGAATATCGACTTTCTGCTGGGTTACTTAAAGCAGTTATTACCACGTCGGCCGGATCTGAAGCTGATTATTACCTCGGCTACCATCGATCCTGAGCGTTTTTCGCGGCATTTTTTCGATGCGCCCATTATTGAAGTTTCAGGCCGCACCTATCCGGTTGAAGTGCGTTACCGGCCCTTTACCGAGCAGGATGATAAAGATGGCGACCAGCTGCAGGGTATTTTTGACGCGGTAGAAGAGCTGTATCGTGAGCCGCCGGGCGATATTTTGATTTTCTTAAACGGTGAGCGGGAAATTCGTGATACCGCCGATGCGCTGGAAAAACTTAAGTTGCCACATACCGAAGTGCTACCCTTGTATGCACGCTTAAGTGCAGCAGAGCAAAACCGCATCTTTCAAACGCATGCCGGGCGGCGGATTATTTTATCGACCAACGTCGCCGAAACCTCGCTTACCGTGCCGGGTATTCGCTATGTGATCGATCCGGGCACAGCGCGCATTTCACGATACAGTTATCGCTCCAAGGTACAGCAACTGCCGATTGAAGCCGTTAGTCAGGCCAGTGCCAATCAGCGCAAAGGCCGCTGTGGCCGGGTCGCGGCTGGTATTTGTATCCGGCTTTACAGCGAAGAGGACTTTTTAGGCCGGCCGGAGTTTACCGATCCGGAAATTCTGCGCACTAATCTGGCATCAGTCATTATGCAGATGCTGGCACTGGGACTGGGTGATATCGAAGCCTTTCCATTTTTGCAAAAACCAGACAGCCGCTTTGTTAACGACGGCATCAAGTTGCTGGAAGAGCTGGGGGCGATCCCACAGCAACGTAGCAAGCAACAGCTCAGTTTAACGCCATTGGGCAAAACGCTGGCGCGTTTACCAATAGACCCCAGGCTGGCAAGGATGGTGCTGGCGGCCAGCGAGCAGGGCGCCTTACAGCAAGTATTGGTGATTGTTGCTGCCTTATCCATTCAGGATCCGCGCGAGCGGCCGCTGGATAAGCAACAAAAAGCCGATGAGCTGCATGGCCGCTTTGCGGATCAGGATTCTGATTTTAGCAGCTGGCTAAAGCTTTGGGATTACCTGCAACAACAGCAGGATGCGCTGAGTAACAACCAGTTTCGCCGGCTGTGTAAGCAAGAGCTGCTAAATTATTTACGGGTACGGGAGTGGCAGGATCTGGTGGCGCAGCTAACTCAGGTCGCGCAGGAGCAACAGCTTAGCTTTAACGCCAATCCGCCAGGCTATCAGGCTATTCACAGCGCGATCTTAACCGGCTTGCTGGGGCAAATCGGCAGTAAAGACAGCGATGCCGACTATCTTGGGCCACGACAAACCCGCTTTTATGTGTTTCCCGGCAGCCATCTGTTTAAGCGTAAACCGAAATGGATTATGGCGGCCGAATGGGTTGAAACCAGCCGCTTGTATGCGCGTACGGTAGCGAAAATTGAACCGGAGTGGATTGAGCCGCTGGCGGCGCATCTGGTTACTCGTAGCTACAGTGAACCGCATTGGGAAAAGAAAAAAGGCGCTGTGGTGGCTTACGAACAGGTCGCGCTGTATGGCGTGATTATTGTTGGTAAAAGACCGGTGCTGTATAGCCGGATTGACGAGGCAGTATCACACCAGCTGTTTATCCGCGAAGCCCTGGTCAATGGCGAACTGGGCTTAAACGAAGCCTTTTTAACTTATAACCAGCAACAAATCAGCAAGGTGCAGGAGCTGGAAGAAAAATCCCGCCGCCGCGATATCCTGGTAGACGAAGATGCGCTGGCCGCGTTTTACGCCGAACGTATACCGCAGTGGGCGAATAACCGTATCGACTTTAGCAAATGGTGGAAAAAAGCGCGCCAGACGCAGCCTGAGTTACTGAATTTCGACCCAGAGCTGCTGTATCAGCGCGATGCCTCTGATATTAGTGCTGAGCGCTTCCCGGAAAGCTGGCGCCAGGGCAACTTAACGCTGCCGCTGGAGTATCATTTTGCTCCCGGTGAGCCGGATGATGGCGTCAGTGTATTGATCCCACTGGCACTATTAAACCAGGTCGAAGAGCAGGGGTTTGACTGGCAGATCCCGGCGCTGCGCCATGAGCTATTAGTGGCGCTGATTAAATCGCTGCCTAAGCAATACCGGCGCAACTTTGTCCCGGCGCCGAATTATGCCGATGCGTTAATGCAAAGCCTGACGCCTTTTAGCGAGCCACTGCTGACGGCTATTAGCAGCAAGTTAAAGCGCATGTCAGGCATAACTATCCCCGACGATGCCTGGCAGTTAACAGAGCTGCCGGCGCATCTAAAAATAAATTTTAAAATTGTCGATGAGCGTAAGCTGGTAGCGCAGGGACGCTCTCTGGCGTTACTGAAACAGCAATTACAGGGCGCAGTGCAGCAAAGTCTGAGTGAAGTGGCTGAGCAGGGCATTGAGCAAGAGCAACTGACTGAATGGAGCTTTGGCGAGCTGCCCAAAGAATACATTAAGCTACAGGCCGGTTTTGAAATTAAAGCCTTTCCGGCGCTGGTGGACGCCGGTCAGAGTGTTGCTATTAAGCTTATGGATAATCCACTGCGGGCAGAGCAGGAGCATATTAAGGGTTTACGCCGCTTAGTGCTGCTGAATGTGCCCTCACCGGTAAAATATCTGCAGGAGTCGTTACCGAACAAAGCCAAGCTGGGCCTGTATTTTAATCCCTTTGGTAAGGTGCTGGAGCTGATCGATGATTGTATCGCCGCCGCAACGGATGCCTTGATCCGCCAGCAGTTACCGGTGCAGGACAAAGCGGCCTTTGAGCGGTTACGCGAAACGTTACGTGCTGAGCTGAATGAGCGGGTACGGCAGATCGCATTGCAGGTGGAACAAATTTTAACGGTCTATCACGATATTCAAAAACGCTTAAAAGGTAAGGTGGATCTGGCACACTTTCAAGCGCAGGCCGATATTAAACAGCAGTTAGAGCAGCTGATTTTTAAAGGCTTTGTTAGTCAACATGGTGCAGCAAGGCTGGATGATCTGAAGCGCTATCTGCAGGCGATGTTAAAGCGGCTGGAAAAGCTCCCGGTCGATCCGAACCGCGACCGTTTATTGATGCACGAGTATCAAAAGGCTGAACAGGCCTATCAGAATTTACTTGGTAAATATGCCGGGCAGGCCATTCCGGAGCAGGTCAGTCAGATCCGCTGGATGCTGGAAGAGCTCAAAGTATCACAGCATGCGCAGCAGTTGGGTACCCCTTATCCGATTTCGGTAAAGCGTATTTTGCATGTGGTGCAGGAGCTTAAATAATAAACTTGCGTCGTTGCCACAGCTTGCTAAGATGATGCAAAGCGTAGCGAAGGAGTTGTATATGCCACAGAGGAATGATCACCGCCATTTTTACCGTATGATGGTTAATGCTGAAGTTAAATTGATGATCAACGACCCGGAGGCCGCCCGGGTAATAGACGGGGTGTGCCGTGATCTTAGCGCCTCAGGTATGGCCGTAGAAGTCGATGAACCGCTGGAGATGGGCACCTTAATCCGCGTACGTTTAGAATCGCCGGATGCCAGCGTGGCACCCTTAGATGCCACCGCTAAGGTGATGCGCTGCAGTCAGGAAAATGAAGACTGCTATCAGCTTGGGCTGGCGTTTCTGGAGTTGAATTAGGCTTAAGCAGCGGAATGACGGCCACAGCGGCAGTCATCCTGCGATAACTTAATAGATTTTGCAGATCAAACCTTTCAGATAATAGCCTTCGGGGTAGAAACTGGCGACCGGATGGTCGCTATCTTGCTGTAAGCGTTCAATAAACAAGCAATCCCGCTTCGCATCCAGTGCCGCATCGGCGACCACTTTCTGGAATAAACTTTCTTCCATTAACCCTGAGCAAGAAAAAGTGAACAACAGACCGCCGGGTTTAACCAGTTGCATCGCCACCCGGTTAATATCCTTATAGCCACGACAGGCGCTATTAAGCTGAGCTTTGTTGTCGGCAAATTTCGGCGGGTCTAGCACCACGATATCAAAGGTTTTGCCTTGCTCCTGATACTGGCGCAGCAGTTTAAACACATCCGCCTTTTGATTGCTCAGTTTACTTACATCTAACTGATTAAGTTCAACATTGCGCACCGCGACTTCTAGTGCCAAATCGGATAAATCCACATTAGTCACATGCTTAGCACCGCCCATCAGCGCGGCAACGGCAAAGGTGCCGGTGTAACTAAAGCAATTTAAGATGTTGGCATCTTTAGCAAAACGGCGCAGCGCCGCCCGGTTTACCCGCTGATCCAGATAAAAACCGGTTTTATGGCCGTTAACTACATCAACGACCAAGGTCATACCGTGCTCTTTAATCAACACCTCACCACTGTCACGTGGTAAATGTCGCCAGCCGGTTACCAGCGGCAGGCCTTCTTTTTTGCGCACATCGACATCGGAGCGCTCGTAAATACTGTGCTCCGGGAACACCTCCAGCAGAGCAGCGACCAGTTGTTTACGTTTGGCATCGGCACCGGCAGAGAGTAGCTGCACTACCAACACATCCTGATATTTATCAATAGTGATACCCGGCAGACCATCCGATTCAGCCGCCACGACCCGTAGCCCATTCGTCTCTTCAGTATTAAACAGGCTCTGCCGCAGTTGCCAGGCGCGCTGAAGACGTTGTTTAAAAAACGCCTGATCGATTTGTTCGTGTTGTTGAAAGCTCCAAATCCGCGCGCGAATTTGCGATGCAGGTGAGTAAGCGGCCCAGGCCAGCCATTCGCCCTTACTACTGACGACAGCAACGGTATCGCCACGATTCGGCGTGTTATGCACTTTGGCAATGGCGTTAGAGAAAATCCACGGGTGTTTGCGGTTAAGGGCTTTTTCACGGCCCTCGGCCAGGATCACCGCCGGTATGCTGCTATTATTCATATCTGGTAGGTCGCTATGCTAGACTAAAGACCGCATTTTAGAGAAGACACAGCGAAAGCTAAAGCAAAATCGGCAATCGGCCGCCGCTTTCGCTGCGTAGCCAATATAGGAATCGTATGGCGCACAAACTTCCCGCCAGCATGCAAGCGGTAACTGTTGTTGAGCCGGGTAAACACAGCAGCTTAAGCTGGCAACCCAGTGCGCTGCCGCAACTGGCTGGAGGCGAGTTGTTACTCAAGGTTGCGGCCTTTGGTATTAACCGGGCTGATTTAATGCAGCGCCAGGGACTATATCCGCCGCCGGCTGCAGACAGCCCGGTGTTGGGACTAGAAGCGGCAGGTACCGTAGTAGCAGTCGCAGATCAGAGCTTAGCCGGCTGGCTTGGGCAACAGGTGTTTGGCCTGGTGAATGGCGGTGGTTACGCCGAGTATGTCCGGATCCCGGCGGCGCAAGCTATGCCTGTCCCCCGGGGCTGGACATTCGAGCAGGCGGCCGCTACCGCTGAAACTTTTCTTACCGCCTATCAGCTATTGTTTATGCTCGGCGCAGCTGATGCCGGACAACGGGTGTTGATCCACGCCGGTGCCAGTGGAGTTGGCACCAGCTCAATCCAATTGGCAAAAGCCCGCGGTTTGCAGGTTGCCGTGACCGTGGGTACCGATGAAAAAGCGATGTTGTGTCGGCAGTTAGGCGCCGATCTCTGTATCAATTACCGGCAGCAGGATTTTGGCCAAACACTAAGCTCAGCCTGGCCAGAAGGGGTCGACTTGATCCTGGACCCGGTCGCAGGCAGTTATCTAAATGCCGAAGCGACGTTATTGGCGATGGATGGCAAAATTATTATCTATGCGATGATGGGAGGGCGAAAAATACCCGAGTTTGACCTGAGTTTGTTGTTTAAAAAACGTGGCCAGCTGCTATGCTCAACGCTACGCAATCGTAGCGCAGCCTATAAAGCGCAGTTAACTCACTTATTTAGCACTGATTTTGCTGCCATGCTGGCTGAAGGAAAGATCAAACCGGTGCTAACGGGCGTATATAAACCGGAGCAGTTGGAGCAAGCACATCAGTTGCTTGCCAGTAATCAGACTGTGGGTAAGTTAGTTGTGAGTTTTATCGAGTAACCCGGTTCTATCGAGCCACTATGGAATTAAGCTGAGGAAAGACGTCAGGATGCCACCAAGTTTTGGAAAAGCGGCTTATGCCAAAGTCATTCAACGGCTGGTTGAGCGGATATACAACCAAAGCCCGTTACAGGATTCACTCTACGAGCAGGCGATACAATGGTTCGCCGAAAAAACACAGCGCGATCAGAAGTCAGCGGAATTAGAGCAACAGTTATTTTTATTTGAGAATCGCCATCAACAAGCTAGAAAAGGTGACCAGGCAGCGATCGCCCGCAATTTGAAGCAGGCCGAAGATCAACATAAAACCTTTAGTGAGGACCTGGAGGAAAGCCGGTTTCTGCGTTACAACGAATTGTTCTTACTGTGCCGTGATATCTTATCGATTTGTCAGGGCGAGAGCTTTAGCGATACCAACAGCTACTCCGCCAAGATGCTCGGCACCATTCAATTAATCTGTCCAACCCGTGGGCGCAATATTGCCAAAGAAAATCAGAAAGCCCGCCATCTGTACAAAGCGGTATTAAGTTTACGCCTGTTAGACCGGCTGGTGATTGATGGCCTGATTGACCACCCCTTTATTCTCGAGCGTTATGAGGAAGGTAAAGCCATTCCTTATAACGATGAAACGGAATACCACCCTTACCGTGACGATGTACACGTGCCCGTGCTGATGGCTGCCTTGTTGCAGGATATCGGGCGTTGTCACCCAAGCTGTCAGGCGATCTTAAAAGGCCCGGACGGCTCCTATGATGAATTCAGGGAATTGGATGCCGAAGAGCGCAACACTTTTTTGCAAACCAGTTATACTGAGGCGCTGAACTATGTACAGGATGCCTTAACCACAGGGCGCTATTTGGGACGTAGTAAAGAGGAGCGCGACCGTTTTGTCCAGGGCGAAATTGAAAAGCGTGAATTGATCCAGTTACTGCTGAAACAGGCGGTCAGACCGCAGGATGTAATGGGCAGTATTCTGCGTATCCCACAGATTTATACCGGTATGATTTTATCTACCCGGCAGAGCTATAACTACGAAGATTTGCCGAAAGCGGCGCTGTTACTGGAAAAAACCGCAGAGCAGGGCAAACTGAGTAAAAATGCGGTGGCGGCTTTTCTGCGTATCGTCGGCATGTTTCCACAAGGCTATGGAATTACCTATATCCCGAAAGACTCGGATGGTAATGATATGGAGCGCTATGAGTACGCCATTGTCACCGGGCTCTATCCAGCGGATTTTCGAAAAGCGATCTGCCGGATTGTTACCTACAGCCTGACCTATCAGGCGTCGGCCCGGGGTTGCGTGGTAAGTCCGGACAACAATTTATACTTCCCACAGGCGCGTCGGAAACTCGAAATCGTGCCGGAAGAGCGCTTGCTCGATATTTTGCGTAAGCTGGTGTACAACTTTGAAGAGCGGATGGCGTCGCCATTATTACCGCGCTGCTGGCATCCGGATGATTACTTCCTGAATCAAAAGAACCAGAATCTGTGGAACAAGGCGGAAATGGTGCAAAACTAACTAAACGCCGCCTGCAACAGGCCCAACAACTTACTCAGTTGTTGGGCCTTTTCTTTGGGCTGCGGCGCGTTCCAGCAGACTTTGACTGTCCTGGGCTGCGGCCTGGTTGGCAGTGCCCGGCGCCGCTGTAGTGTCCTTACGGTGTTGTTCCTCAGCCGCTGGATCAGGCGTTGCTGCCATTGGCTGTATCTCAACTGGTTCAACGTCAGCGCTGTCGCTGGCCGCGAGCGGCGTAGTCGTTGCCTCGACAGTTGCCCCGGTAGTGCTGTTAGTAGCCAAATTGTCTGCGGCAACATGCTCGGTCTGAGTATCGCACTGTGGATCGGCCTCTGCAGTATATTGGCTACTGTTACTGGCAGCCGGCTCGTCCAGCATTTGCTCTTTCACCAGTTGCTCATCAACCCGCGGGTCCAGTGCTGCAGCTAGCGGTGATGACACCAGATCGCCAGAGGCGAGCTGGTAATCTGACGGTTGTTGCTGAGCTAGCAAGCGTTTGGCCATTTTTTGGTTGTAGTTTACCTGTGTCAGACGCAAAAACAGGATCAGGCAGCAAATGGCCATATAGCCATACAACATGGCGTTACCGAGCATTTGCATAATAAAGGATGCCACCAGTGGGCCCAGGGTAGCACCGATGCCGAAGGTCAGCAGGATAGTAGCCGACAGGGCGACCCGTTCAGGTTGTTCGATATTTTGATTAGCCAGTGCTGTTGCCAGCGGATACAGCGTAAAGGCCAGGATACCGAAACAGAAAGTGGCTACCAGCAAGGCAATACCTTTTAACGGTAGTAGCGCAATCGCTAATACCAGAATACCTAGCAGAGCGCTGTTGAAACGCAATAGCCGGCTGCGTGGGATCCGATCGGAAAGTTTACCCATTGGCCACTGCGCCAGTAACCCGGCCAGAATTGTAGCCGACATAAAGCTGGCAACCTCGGCTGTACCCATACCGTTGCTGGCGGCGAAGGCTGGCGCCAGACCATAAAAAGAACCAGAAATACCGCCAGCGATCAAAATCGTGGTCAGGGATTGCGGCACCTTACGCCAGAACGGCAAAATTTTCAGCGGCGCCGGATGCATTGGCTGTGGATGGATGCGGCGCGTTAGCGCTATGGGCACGATGCAAAGCGCATAACAAATGCCAATCAACAGCAACGGTTGCAATCCCAGTTCCGGGAAAAATGACAATACGGTCTGACCGGCCACCATCCCCATATAGGAGACAATCATATAACCGGCAAAGACACTGCCGCGCTGGCTGCTATCGGCTTGCTCGTTTAACCAGCTTTCCAGCACCATATACATACACATCATGCCGGTACCGACGATTAACCTGAGTAACAACCAGATACTGAGCACATCGGTTAGGGCATGGCACAGCGCTGACGCTGTTACAATGCCGGCACTGGCAACAAAGGTACGGATATGGCCAACCCGGGCAATCAGCTTATGACCAACTTTCGAGCCGACGACCAGCCCGAAGTAGTAAGCTGACATCATGCCACCGATCCACAGCTGTTCGACACCATCCCGGCTTAATGACAATGCCAGGTAAGTAGTTAACAAACCTGAGCCCAGCACCATAATCAGGGTGCTGGAGAACAGTGACGAAAAACTGCGAAACGGTGAGGCCATCCTAAGCTCCTGTAAACGACTTTATTTAACGCGCATACCTGCGCTGGCACCCTGATCCGGCGTCAGCAGAAAGATATCACTGCCACCCGGGCCTGCGGCCAATACCATGCCTTCGGATAAACCAAAACGCATTTTGCGCGGTGCCAGGTTGGCCACCATCACCGTTTGCCGGCCTACCAGACTCTCTGGCGTGTAAGCGGCTTTAATACCAGCAAACACCTGACGGGTTTCGCCGCCGCCGATATCCAGTTGCAGCTGTACCAGTTTGTCAGCGCCTTCCACCGGCTTGGCATCGACAATAGTCGCGACCCGCAAGTCAATCTTGGCAAAGTCATCAATACTGATGGTATCGCTAATGGGTTCCCGTTCGCCGCTAACAACGTTAACCTCAGCCTTGGCTGTTTCAGCTTTAGCGACGGTAACCGGCTCAGCAGTAGGTTGTAAGTTCTCTTTTGAGGCATCGACCATGGCTTGCACTTTTAGCGGGTCGACGCGCTGCATCAGCGCTTTAAAGGGGTTAATCGCATGGTTTAACAGTGGCTCGCGGTAATTAGCCCACAGCAGTTCAGTATTTAAAAAGGCTTCGCTGTCGCTGGCCATTTTCGGCAGCACTGGCTTTAAATAATGCATTAACACGCGGAACAGATTCAGGCCCATTGAGCAGACGTCATGCGCTTCCTGCTGCTTAGTATCATCTTTTGCCAGCACCCAGGGCGCCTTAGCATCGATATACTGATTGGCTTTATCGGCCAGCGCCATAATATCGCGGATGGCCCGGGCAAATTCCCGCTGTTCATAGCTTTGTGCAATGCTGTCCCCAGCGTTAATAAAGTCGGCGAACAGCTCGGGCTCACTCAGGTTGATGGATAGCTTGCCTTCAAAGCGCTTAGTAATAAAACCGGCGCAGCGACTGGCGATATTCACCACTTTACCCACCAGATCGGCGTTGACCTTCTGGGTAAAGTCTTCCAAATTTAAATCCAGATCGGTAATGCCGCTGGTCAGCTTCGAGGCAAAGTAATAGCGCAGATATTCCGGATCCAGATTATCCAGATAGGTGCGGGCCTTGATAAAGGTACCGCGAGACTTGGACATCTTGGCGCCATTTACCGTGACAAAACCATGGGCAAAGATAGCATTGGGTTTGCGGAAACCGGCGCCGTGCAACATCGCCGGCCAGAACAGACTGTGGAAGTAGATAATATCTTTACCGATAAAATGATACACCTCGGCGTTAGAATCCGGCGCCCAGTAGCTGTCAAAATCGATACCGGCTGTTTCACACAGGTGTTTAAAGCTGGCCAGATAGCCAATAGGCGCATCCAGCCATACATAAAAGAACTTGCCTGGTGCGCCCGGAATTTCAAAGCCAAAATACGGCGCATCGCGGCTGATATCCCAGCGCTGCAGGCCATCTTTAAACCATTCCTGCAGTTTGTTGGCCATTTCATCCTGCAAGGCGCCGCTACGGGTCCAGTCCTGCAGCATCTGGGCAAAGGCCGGTAAATCAAAGAAGTAGTGTTCACTGTCTTTCAGAATTGGCGTGGCACCGGATACGACCGAGCGCGGGTTCTTTACTTCGGTGGGGCTGTAGGTGGCACCGCAGACATCGCAGCTATCACCGTTCTGATCCAAAGCGCCGCATTTTGGGCAATCGCCTTTAACAAAGCGATCCGGTAAAAACATTTCTTTTTGCGGATCGTACAGCTGGCTAATGGTATCGCGCTTGATATAGCCGCCATCATTTAAACGCTGGTAAATCAGATTGGCAAAGTAACGGTTTTCGTCACTGTGCGTGGAGTGGTAATGGTCAAAGGCGATACCAAAGCCGGCAAAATCAGCCATATGCTCTATTTTGGTTTGCGCAATCATTTGCTCCGGCGTGATGCCTTGTTGCTGCGCTTTTAGCATAATAGGGGTGCCGTGCGCATCATCAGCACAGACGTAGTAACACTGGTGACCGCGGGCTTTCTGAAACCGTGACCAGATATCAGTTTGGATATATTCCAGCAGGTGTCCGAGGTGAATAGGGCCATTGGCATAGGGTAACGCACTGGTGATCAGAATTTTCCGGCTCGACATTGACGATTGCTCTTGAGAATAAATAACTGAAAAGATATGAACTAATGATACTATAACCGGCATTAAATCGCATCCGCACAAGCGGCGTTTCCCAACGATTTGTCAACAAAAGCGATTAGTCTACAAAAAAGCCTTTTAACGGAGTGACCATGTTTAACTGGCTAAAAAAGAAAACTCAGGCAGCAGGCGAGCCCGAGCCGGGCGCGAATGAGCTAAGCGGCGTTATTGAAGCTTTAAGAGCCAGACCCGCTGCTTTTAAATCGATTAAAACCATAGTTCTGGTGGCATCGGGTAAGGGCGGGGTTGGCAAATCTACCACCTCCGCTAACCTGGCGATGGCACTGGCAGCAATGGGTGTGCGCACCGGCTTGTTAGATGCCGATATTTATGGGCCTTCGGTGCCCACGCTATTTGGTTTAACCGGCGAAAAGGTCACGTCCCCGGATAACAAATTAATGCATCCGCTACAGGCGCATGGTGTCTGTTTACAGTCGATCGGCTTTTTGGTTGATCCGGAGCAGGCGTCAGTCTGGCGCGGCCCGATGGCCAGCCAGGCGTTATTGCAGTTACTGAATGAAACCCTGTGGCCTGAACTGGATATCCTGCTGGTGGATATGCCGCCCGGTACCGGCGATATTCAGCTCACCATTTCGCAAAAGCTGCCGGTAACGGGCGCTGTGGTGGTGACTACACCTCAGGATCTGGCGCTGGCCGATGCCCGCAAGGCGATTACCATGTTTCAACAGGTGAAAATCCCTCTTCTGGGCCTGATTGAAAATATGAGTTTTTATATCTGCCCCAGCTGCGGCGCCAGCGATGATGTATTTGGCAGCGAAGGGGGCTTAAAGCTGGCCGAGCGCTATCAGGTGCCGGTACTAGGCCAGTTACCACTGCAAGCTGCGCTGCGGGAACAGGCCGATAGTGGTACTGCCTTAACGGCCGGAGATGCCAGCTTGCTGGAGTATTATCAACAAATTAGTCGTGCCTTGCTGTGGCAACTTACCGGTGCCAGCAGCCAGAGCGTGGAAATTGTCATAACGGATGATTAGTAATGAGATTATGTGACCGCGATATAGCGGCCTATCTGGCCGAGGGAAAAATCCGCATCAGTCCGGCACCGGATGCCGAAATGATTAGTGGCGTCAGTGTTGATATTCGGCTTGGCCATAAATTTCGGGTATTTCAGGCGCATACCGCGCCCTTTATCGATTTGAGTGGCCCCCGTGCTGAAGTCGATGCCGCCTTAAATGCGGTAATGAGCGATGAAATTGTACTGGAGGACGATGGTGTCTTTATTTTGCACCCGGCCGAGCTGGCGCTGGGTATTACGCTGGAGTCGGTAACGCTACCGGCGGATATCGTCGGCTGGCTGGATGGGCGCTCTTCTTTAGCCCGTTTAGGCTTAATGGTGCATGTGACCGCGCATCGCATTGATCCGGGCTGGTCGGGCAATATCGTACTGGAGTTTTTTAATAGTGGTAAGTTGCCGCTGGCGCTTCGACCCAATATGAAAATTGGCGCCCTGAATTTTGAATTGATGACGGGGCCGGCGGATAAGCCTTATAACAAGCGCAGCGATGCCAAATATAAAGAGCAGAGCGGGGCAGTGGCCAGTCGTATTAGTCAGGATGATAAGACAGCGTTTTAACAACCGACTGCGTTAAAAAGAAAAAGCCCACGCAAAAACGTGGGCAGCAAGCTTATATAAAGCAAAATGAAGCGGGATGATTATGCAATAAAGCTGCATAGCTTGGCAATGCTGCTGGCGGCTTTTTTCCATCTTTAGTTGGTTTGTCCGTAACGGACCGGCATTTTGTTAGCACACTTTGATAGCGAGGGAGATACAGCGATGCAATTATATGGTTCTCAGACTTCACCCTATGTCCGGCGGATCCGGCTGTTGCTGGCCGATACGGCGCATCAGTTTATCAATATGAATATTTTTGCCGAGGCTGATCGGCAAAAGCTATTGGCGCTGAACCCAACGCTAAAGATCCCGATGTTGCAGGATAACGACGAAATTATCTTCGATTCTAATGTGATCTACCGTTATCTGGCGGCGAAAATGGGCCTGGCAGCATTAAGTTGGTATCAGGAAAATCAACTCACGTTGATTAATGCAGTCAATGATTCGCTGGTCTCGCTATTTTTATGTACCCGCAGCGGTCTGAATACCAATGAAGATCGGCTGTTCTTTAATGCGCAGAAAGAGCGTATTGCCGCCTCAATGTTTGTGCTGGAGCAGCAGGCCGCTAATCAGGAATTTGCCAACTGGCAATATCCGGCGATGGCATTGTATTGCTTACTGGACTGGGTGATATTCCGCGAATTGTTGGATCTGGAAGATTATCCGGCCTTACTGGCCTTTCATGCAGCCAATCAGCAACAGGCCGGCGCCGCAGTATCGGATCCGCGGCTGGCCTGAGTCAGAGGATAACGATATTCGGTGTATGCGTTCACAATAGCATTATCGTAAAAATCGGATTGCTTTGTCACAAAAGTCTGCAAGGGTGTTATAACGCCCTTGCGCGACAATCAAACGCACAATGTTGACATCAATATTTAAGTAATCGTGTACTAATCCGTTTCGCATACCAATAATCTGGCGCCATTCTGACAACTCGTCAGCCGTAATCATGCCGTGCTGATGCAGCTGTGAGAAAGTTTGATAGGCGTCGACAGAACTGTGTTGCTGATATCTTTTTAGACAATGCTTGGCCAGGCCAATACTCAATTCTGTTAGCAGTTGTAATAAACGTTCTATAGCTAGGTAGTCACGCCGGCGTAGTTCCCCCAAGGCTAAGTCTGCACGCAATTCATCTAATTGTTGGCAGTAGTCTTGTTTATGTTTGGCGGCTTCAGTTAAATAAAGCTTTAAGCCGGCATCTTCAAACCTCATGACTTGCTTCTCTTTGTTGATACTCAAATAAGCTATTAATCCGCGTTATTTCTTGCCATGCTCTTGCACTACCATCGCTATATATCAGTTGTCCGGTATCAATAATCTGATACGCCAGATAAATCGGCGCCTGGTTGATATCGACGATAGATATTTTGGCTTCAGACAGGGCGAGCTCTGCGGCCCAATCAAGTGCCAGACAGTGGGGACGATTGTAGCGCGCTAAGTTATCGAGTGCGAAATCATTAAAGGCAACAGCGAGATCATAATCACTGTCTGGCCTGGCTCTTCCTCGTACTCTTGAGCCATATAACCAGATAGCCCCAATATCAGCGTTTTGTTTTGCGAGCTGCGTAATCCGAGATATTGTCGGCTCAGAGTTAGTCATCAGTCTGAATAAAATAAGTTTTGATATAACAAGAGCGTATCAGAATAACAGGGTTATCGCCAGTTAGCTCACAGTTGCATATTCAGGAAAAACTCCGTGCTTAGCGGCTGGCAGCTTTTAACAGCACAGGCTCAATCAGCACACTCTGGCTGTCATCCGATAGCCAGATTTGGCCTTCGCTGATATTACATTGCAGGTTCATACTGCGCTGTACCAACGTGGCCATCTGCTGCACACTTTGCTCCGGAAGGTTCCAAATTGATAGTTGCTGATAGCGGCTAAGCGCACTTTGATTCGCCTGCCACCAAATCGGCACCACCCGGCCACCATAGCAATATAAATGCACCTGTTTTGCCCGGCTACAAGCCTTTTTCAGCCATTTTTCATCGGCCTGACCAAATTCGACCCATAGGTTAACGGTGCCATCCAGCGCCAGATCCCACAGCTCTGCCTCGTCGCTTTCACTGCTTAGCCCCTTGGTAAATTGCAGGGTGTCACTGGCATTCAGCGCAAAGGCCAGCAAGCGCACCATCATGCGCTCGTTATTTTCCGACGGGTGCTGTGCCAGCGTCAGGCTGTGGTCTGCATAATAATGCCGATCCATATCAGCAATTTGCAGCTGGACTTTGTAAACAGTGGCTTTAAGTGCCATCAGATGCTCTTTTTAGTCAGATCCGAAAAGGTCGCAGTGTACAAAGCAGAGCAGCCTTTGGCAATGCGCTCAGTGGTGCTTTAGTCATTCAAGCTGAGCCAGGGATGGCGGAATTTTCGTTGGCGGTGTAACCTTCGGCGTTGTTCGGTTTCTCTGTTAGTTCCCGCATTGCTGAAGGAGGCAAGCGCTGATTATGGCTGGTTGTAAACGGATTAGTTTTGTTTTGATCTATGCTGTGTTTTTACTCACTAGTTGTTCGTTATCGCCTGCCAGCCCTCATTATCCGTTAGCCGAATCCGGTGCATTGAATGTGACCTTATTAGCTAAGTTACCGGCTGAGGTTGATGAGTCATCGGGCCTGGCAATGCGTGATGGTAGGTTATGGACACATAACGACAGCGGCCATGCCGCTACCTTGTATCAGTTATCCGAGGCGGGCGATGCGATTAGCCGGCGGGTGCATATTAAAAATGCGGCAAATTACGATTGGGAAGCATTGGCACAGGATAGCGACTGGTTGTATATCGCTGATTGCGGTAACAATATTGGTGATCGCAGCTGGCTGCAAATTTATAAAGTAGCCTGGCAAGATTTGGATCAGGCTGAGGACGGCGCCGAAGTGGTTGCGAAAAGAATCATGTTTCGGCTGGCAGATACCGAGCCCTCAACCCGTCCGCATGCCCATAACGATGATTGCGAAGCGCTGACGGTGGTGGGTGATGAACTGTGGTTGTTTACTAAAAACTGGCAAGATCGTCATACCCGGTTATACCGACTAGATAAAACGGCAGCAGTTCAGGAAGTCGTCAGTAGTGAGCGGTTTTTTACAAATGGTTTAATCACCGGCGCCGATTTTGACCCTGACACCGAACGCCTGGCGTTAGTCGGTTATCGGTTGGGGTTTCTGAGTGTGGCTGCTTTTATTTGGCAGCTTCCTGTTATTAATAATACGCCGCAATGGGAATTGGGACAGTACCATGTTATTAGACCGACGCGGCAGTGGGAGGCCATTCTGTGGCATCAGGGTGATCTGCTGCTAACCAGTGAGGCTAGCCTACTAGGCGGGGCTAGCCTTGGCCGTATCGCATTATAGTTAGCGTAGCTGATGCCGAGTAAGCCCGCCCCTTGATTACTTTCTTTTACGGCGCAATCTCAGGGCTAATAACCTGCACTTAAGATACCCGACTTAGCAGCTGCTGTAGCAGTGGTTTTTACTAAGCTGCAAGGGCAGTTAACAGTTTAACTGCCCAATTTTAGTTAAAACGCGCATTTACCTACGCCGGCGTTTGCCAGCACAAAGTTTTTCACTTCTTCAGTGCGTACCAACTTATAATCGTAAGGCACACGCAATACTGCGGTAGCAAGCATATCCGGCCCGGCAATGATACCGTCTGCAGGACTTTCAGCCCATTGGGTGTTAATCAGCATATTATCCCGGGTATCCCAGTAGCCGATGTTGTTTGAATAGAAAGACACCAAAGGATTTTTGGCGTTTTCAAACACATTGGCTTCAACCCGCAGAATAGCACCCATGCGTGAGTTCATCCCGGTTTCCAGAATATTATGATAATAATTGTTAAACAAATGCCCCTGACCAAAGCGGAACAGCGGAAGTCTGGAATTTACGTTTTCAAACCTGTTATGGTGAAACGTAATACGTCTGTCATAGCTATCAGAGTCGCTTGAGCCCCAAAGTGAGGTTTTCCAGCTGCTATGCAGGTAGTTAAATGAGATAGTAATATTATCGATATCCCGCTTACCGCTCACCAGTTCATCATAGAAATCTTTATGAACGTCCAGGCTGTTTGAGATTTCATTATGATCGATCCAGATATTACGGGCCGGCCCCTCAATAGTAATGCCGTCTTTATCGCCAATATTGACGTTTCTGATTTTTAAGTTTCGGATTATCACATTCTGGGCGCGGAACACTTTTAAGCCAATACCATCCAGAATACCGTTTTGCCCGACACCAATAATGCTGACATCCCGCATATCCTTGATGTCAAACTTATTAAATCCGCCTGAGTTAGCCGGAGTGATAGTGCCATTAACCCGAATGGTAAGTGGCCGGTTTGGGTCTTTGTTTGCCAGCGCCTGAGCTAATTCCAGCCCCGTGGTGACGGTAACCCGGGTGGAGCGGATACCCAGACCGCCTGTTGTACCCCCACCCAGTGAGGCATAGCCTTGCGGGCTGTTGGCACAGGCATTAAAACTGCCATAAATGGGTTGGCCGTCGATGCCTGGCGGCACTGGATCGACAGGGCCTGGCGACGGATCAGGAGTTGGGTCAGGTGTTGGATCGGTTGGTGGCGTGATCGGAGAAGGTTCTGGCGCATCATCATTCAGGTATATCTCAAATTCTGCAATTTGTGGCGCGCCAGTCGCACTGATAATCAGCAAGTTAAGCTTTTTCATACTGACATTGCCCAAATTGACTTGCAGTTCACTACCAATTCGATTGCCTGTCGCCAGTACGGCACCGGTGTCGTGGTTCACCAGGCGCCAGCTGGTTACCTGATCACCAAGTTCACGCAAAATCACCTGATTAAAGTTAATGGCGGTACTCCATTTTACCGAGACGCGCTCGTTACTGGTGGAATTTGGTTGCCAGTACGAGCTTAAATTACCGTCTTTGACAAAGCCATAGCTGGTATTGCCGAATTTACTGGTGCCGTCTGCACCCGCACCCGGGCCACTGATGGCAAGGTTATTCGCGGCGGTGGCCGGTAAGGCGCAGCATAACAGGCTTACAGCGATTAATGTTCTCATCTACATTGTCCTTGTTAATATTATGCCAGCGGGTTAGTTGTTTTTTTGGGTGTTTGCCGGCGGGTTTGACGAGCTAACAACAAGCCTGAAGCTAGCAGTAATAAAGTAGCAGGGGCCGGTACCGGGGCTCCGGGTTGCGAGGATGAAACGCCAAAGCGCAGGTTATCAAAGGCTGACCACTCTGTAGCCTGAGCAAAACTTACTGAGCGCGCTATGCCGCTAAAGCTGATAGAAGCAAAATCCCAGGTACAAAAATAGGAGTCTCCGGCACATAATCGGTCAAACTGATTGCTGATGTTTAACGAAGCCAGCAGATTACCCGTGCCAGCCAAACCATCAAAAATCATAATTTGCCCAACTTGCGCCGAGCTGTAGTGCAATGCAAAGGCATCAGTAAAGCCCGCTTTGAAATTTAGCCAGCTTGCTGGCCCCTCAAAGAATAGTAGGGTTTGACCTGAGGGTAGGTTGGTAAAACCGCTGCTGCCATCGTCGGCGGCAACTGCCGTAAAGGCGCCACTTCCAAATGATATGCCGTGGTTAACGCCTTGATTCCCCGCACTGTCAAAGCCACCATTATAAAAGTTCAACAAATTGCTAAAATCGCCGGCGCCTTCAAAATCCAGCTCGACAATGCTTGCTGATGCCGAGTAGCTGAAAAGTGTCATGCCCGCACACAATACCCAGCTTAGATATTTGTTCTTACGTAACATCGAATTATTCTCCTGATTGATAGAGCACAAAAAATGTGCCGGAATCAATCTAGATGACATCCAATATGTCGGCTATTTCAGATATGGAAAATTTGATGTTAATTGATTTTGTGTAGATTAATTAATAACTTGATATTTTTATTATAACAAAAAAATACCATAGTTGGAATTTTTTAGCGCTGGGCTGCTTGCAACGCGATACGACTGATGAATTGTAATGCACTTGCCAACTTACCCGATGAATAAGCGAGTAAGCTTGAGCAGCCTTTACTAAACTTATCGAGTTGATAAAAATAAGCTCAAGTATGATCTACAGCCAAAGTTAGTAACCAATATTAGTTACTTATCGAGTTGTAACCAAAAATGGTTTCTTATTTGACTTGTAACCGAATTTGGTTACTATTGGTGTTAAGTCCCATGCTACTGAGATCCTTATGCCGCCAATTTATGCAGTGCTTACCGGTGATTTCGTAAATTCACGCCATGTAGCGAGTGAGCATTACGACACCATTTTGTACCAACTTGAGCAGTTATTGCTTTCACAAACGGATCAATTGGCGTGCAGCTTTAATTTTTATCGGGGTGATGCTTTTCAAATCCTGTTACCAAAGCCGCAAGCTTCGGTAATGCTGGCTTTTTATATCCGTTTAACCATGCTTAGTTTGGGACAGGATTGTAAAATTAGTATCGGTATAGGGGGAGTGAGTAATTTACGCAAGGACGTAAAAAGTGCCAGTGGTGCCGCCTTTATCTTATCTGGCAATGGCTTGGATAAACTTGTCTCCGGGCAGCGCTTGGCCATTTTCAGTGAGCAAGCCGAGCTACAGCAGGTACTGGGTGTGCCTTTGCGGTTGGCTGATGCCATGTTAAGTAAGTTAACCGCCCGCCAAGCTGAAGCCTTGTTGTTATACCTGTTAGCTCCTGGTAGCTCGCATGATGCTATCGCAAGTAAACTGGGCACATCCAGAGCAAACGTGACAAAATTATTGAACAACAGCCACGCAGATTATCAGTTGGTAGAATCGTTTTTGGCATATTGCGAGCACCATATTACAGGACGTATCGGATGAGTGATTTAAGTCTGTTTCTTAGTTTAATCCTGGTTCATCTACTTGCTGATTTTTTCTTGCAGCCAACCAGTTGGGTTGTTGCAAGGTCAGATAGACATTGGCGCTGTGCCGCTTTGTATTATCACGGTTTGGTGCACTTCGGCCTTAACTTGTTTGTATTAGTTAGTTGGCATTTTTTAAGTTGGCCCAGCATGAGTTTGTGGAGTGTTATTGCTTTTGCGCTAATACTTGCCATCAGCCATATACTCATTGATCTGGTTAAGTCCTATTACAGTGGGCTAGGCTATTTTATCGCTGATCAATTGTTGCACGTGTTGATAGTGGTAATAGTGTGGCTGTGTTTAACAGACATTGGCTTTGGCGTGATATTGCAATATGTTAAATCATTACTCGACGCTCAGAATTTACTGATATTACTCGCGTACTTGCTATTAATGAAACCGGCATCCTTATTAATCAGTTTAGTACTGGCAAAGCTGGTAACACCTAAGTCGACCAGTAAGCAAGGCTCTCCGGCTGGGGGGCATTTAATCGGTATTGCCGAGCGCTTATTAATCTTAACCTTGATACTGGTTGAGCAATACTCAGCTATCGGGTTGGTTGTGGCGGCGAAGTCGGTACTGCGCTTTAACGATTTGCGGGATTCACATGACAGGGCACTGACAGAATATATTCTGCTTGGTTCATTACTGAGTTTTAGTATTACTTTACTGGTCGCTATCGCCTTGCTAAATGCTCGTTAATGACTAACCGGCAAGGAGTAATTTCAGGATTAAGGCGTCGACTTGGTGATGGCTAAAAGATTAATTAAGCAGGTGAACGAGAAAACTTTTTGAGTGAGGATTAAATGGTCGGTACGGCGGGATTTGAACCCACGACCCCTGACACCCCATGACAGTGCGCTACCAAGCTGCGCTACGTACCGACGTAGGGCGTATCATAATGATTTCGGTATGAAATGCAATGCGCTTTTGTGTGAGTGCAGCTTTTTTACGCAGCGTTGCTGCTCCGATGTTTTCGACAAAGTTATTGCGGTGCTGGCGAATTCCGTCTGAAAGAGTAGAATACGCCTCTTTATAATAATTAGCAGTGTTGTAAGCTTGTGAGCGACATCCAGAACGATCCTTTTGCCGATATCCGGCCTTATCATGACCATGAAGTTCAAGCCGCTATTGGCCGGCTGATTGCCGATCAGGAATTTATTGCTGCCATTTTGCATTACCGCTTTCCGCATCTGGCCGGCAGTTTTGGCTGGTTGCTAGCGCCGGCGGTCAAGTTTTTCCTAAAACGCAAATGGGCCAAGCTGCGCTCTATTGCGCAGGTGCAGCTGCAGGTTGCCGCCTTTATGGAGCGGATGCTGAAAACCTCGACCACTGCGATGACCTTTAGCGGGATGGAACATTTAAAGCCGGGTCAGGCGTATTTGTTTATCTCCAACCATCGCGATATTGCGATGGATCCGGCGCTGGTTAACTGGTGTTTGCATAAGCATGGCTTTGAGACGGTACGGATCGCCATTGGCGATAACCTGCTGCGTAAAGCCTGTGCTACCGAGCTGATGAAGCTGAATAAAAGCTTTATCGTCAAACGCGGCGCCAAAGGGCCGCGGGAAATGCTGAAAAATCTGTCGCAACTCTCGGCCTATATTCGCCATTCGTTGGATGAACAGCAATCTATCTGGATTGCGCAAAAAGAAGGCCGCGCCAAAGATGGTAATGATGAAACCGATCCGGCAATTCTGAAAATGTTTTATATGGAAGGCAAAAAGCGCGGTGACAGCTTTGCCGACTATATGCGCAACCTGAATATCGTGCCGGTGTGTTTATCGTATGAGTTAGATCCCTGTGATCAGGATAAAGCCAGAGAACTTTCTCACAAACAGCAGCATGGTAATTACCAAAAGGGCGAGTTTGAAGATATCGATGCCATTATCAAAGGCATTGTCGGCTTTAAAGGCCGGGTGCATGTTGCCTTCGCTAAACCGTTAACCGATATTCCGGATGATGCCGACGCGCTGGCCGCGATGATTGATCAGCAGATCTGGCAAAACTATAAACTGTTTCCGGTTAATTATCTGGCCGCAGGTGACAGCGCCAAAGCCGATGCCGCACAGCAGGCAAGCTGGCAACAAAGGCTGGAGGCGTTACCGCCGGAGTCGCAGCCGTTTTTAATACAAATGTACGCTGCCCCGGTGCTGAAACAGCATGCGCAAGCGGCTGACAGGCCGGTAGCTAACGCCTGATGGGCTATCTCGTTGGTGTTACGCTGTTATGGGCGTTTTCATTTAGCCTGATTGGTGTGTATCTGGCCGGGCAGGTCGATGCCTATTTTGCCGTTCTGACCCGGGTAGCGCTGGCACTGTTGGTATTTTTACCCTGGTTGCTGCGTTATCCGATAAAAGCCGGCTTGGCGCTGCAGCTGGCCGCGCTGGGAGCGGTGCAACTGGGGCTGATGTATCTGTTTTATTATCAGTCGTTTTTGTTGTTGTCGGTACCACAGGTACTGGTATTTACCATCTTTACCCCGGTTTATATCACGCTGCTTTACGATGTGCTGGCCGGGCGCTTTCAGCCGCGCTTTTTACTGGCCGCGCTGTTAGCGGTAGTGGCGGCAGCGGTGATGCGCGATGGCGTGCCGGCACCGGATTACTGGCTTGGCTTTTTGGTGGTGCAGGGCGCTAATTTGTGTTTTGCTGCCGGACAGGTTGGCTATAAACGGCTTATGCAGCAAGATGAAGCGCCTGCCAGCTTGCAATACCAGCAGTTTGGCTGGTTTTATGTTGGGGCACTGCTGGTGGCACTGCCCGCTTGGTTTATCCTCGGCACAGCCCAATATCCGGTTAATGCCACGCAGTGGGCCGTATTATTATGGCTGGGGCTAGTTGCCTCCGGCGGCGGTTATTACTGGTGGAATAAAGGCGCCAGTCTGGTCTCCAGTGGTACTCTGGCGGTAATGAATAATGCACTGATCCCGGCGGGCTTGCTGGTAAATCTGTTAATTTGGAACCGCAGCGCCAATCTTTGGTCTCTGGCTTTGGGCTCGGTAATTTTGCTGGCGTCGCTTTGGTTATGCCGGCCGGCCAGACAGGAGTAAACCGATATGGCACGACAGGTCACCTACTTATACAAAGGGCAACGCAAAGTCATTGCCTTTAGTTTTGATCGCTTTCGCGACCCTTATGAAGCCGCCGCGGCGGAAGAGGGTATCGACTTAACGCAGTTTCTGGCAATGGAAAAGCAGTTAATGCAAACCGCTAAAGATAAGTCGGCAATCAAAAACTATCGATTACAAACATTTAGTAAATTTGGGTTTGCAGAGATCGCCTTTGTGCGCGAGAATCCGCCAACTGAAGAATAACAGGCTGCGCGATCCTGGTGGATTGCCGCAGCGTATCAGCCTACAACCAATGAGTTTTGTTATGAAAATTACCGCAAATTTTGACAGTGGCAATATCGAAGTGATCAATGCCACCGATCCGAATAATATTCAATTGGCGATCCGCAAAGACAATATGTCGGATTTTTACCAGTGGTTCCATTTTCGCTTAAACAGCCCGCATGCCCAGGTGCATAAACTGCACATTACCAATGCCGGCACCTCGGCCTATCCGGATGGCTGGAAAGACTATCAGGCAGTGGCCTCTTATGATCGGCAGAACTGGTTCCGGGTCGAAACCGAATATGATGGCAATACCCTGACCATTACCCATTATCCGGAAGCTGAGTCGGTCTATTTTGCTTACTTTGCGCCTTATAGCTACGAGCGGCATATGGATCTGCTGCATCAGGCACAAAACGACTACAACTGTCAGCTGGTTGAACTGGGCGAAACCCTGGATGGCCGCGATATGAGCATGCTGGTAGTCGGTGAGCCGGATGACAGCAAAAAGAAAGTCTGGATCATTGCCCGGCAACATCCGGGTGAAACCATGGCCGAGTGGTTTGTCGAAGGCTTATTAGATCGCCTGCTGGATGAAGATGACGGCGTAGCGCGTAGCCTGCTGGCCAAAGCCGTGTTTTACATAGTACCTAATATGAACCCGGATGGCAGCGTGCGTGGTCATCTGCGTACCAACGCCGTTGGCGTTAACCTGAACCGCGAATGGCAAAACCCGAGTATGGAACAGAGCCCGGAAGTGTTCCTGGTGCGCCAGAAGATGCTGGAGCTGGGACTGGATATGCTGCTGGATGTGCACGGTGATGAAAACCTGCCGTACAACTTTGTCGCCGGTGCCGAGGGCGTGCCTTCCTATAACGCCAAAATGGCGCAGTTAGAAACTAGCTTTAAGCAAGCGCTGCTGGCGGTAACACCAGAGTTTCAGACCACTTACGGCTATGATCGCGATGAGCCGGGCAAAGCCAATTTAACCGTGTGTTCAAACTGGGTTGCCGAGCAATTTAAAACCCTGGCCTATACGCTGGAGATGCCGTTTAAAGATAACGCCAACCTGCCGGATGAAGCCTATGGTTGGTCAGACGTACGGTCAATGAAACTGGGGCAGGATGCGTTAACGGCGATTTTGGCCGTAGTTGATGATTTAGGTCAGTAATAACAACCTAACCACACAGGAACAGCAGATGGCAATTATTTCCTGCCCGGTGTGCCAACACCGGGTTTCTAACAAAGCAGCAGAGTGCCCGAAGTGTAAAACCGATCTGACTGCGGCCACGCCGGAGAAACTGGCGGCGCAGCATCGGGATCGGATGCTCAGACAGTCACAATCACTGATGAATCAGTCGATGTTGGCGTTACTGCTGTTTCTTGGTGGCTTCGGTATTCTGTACTGGTGGCAACCGGAAACCGGCAGCTATAACGAATATGTCTCAACGGCGGCGATCGCGCTGGGTTTTATCTGGTATGTGGTTTGCCGCGCCCGGATTATCTGGTTAAAGCGTAAGAAGTAGTATGGATTTTAATGCACTGGTCAGCGCTATGGCGCCTGACACCTACGAAAAACTGGCGCAGGCGGCCGAAACTGGCCGCTGGGCCGATGGCACGCCGCTGTCTGACGAGCAAAAAGCCCACACCCTGCAACTGGTGATGGCTTATCAGGCCAAGGTAATGAAATCGGACGAGATTTTTACCGTTGGCGCCGATGGCCAAATTGTCCATAAATCCAAAGCTGAATTAAAAAAGCAATTTTCTGATCCTGCCGCTATCGCAAGGTTTTCACACGATGATCTTTAAACGCTGGTTTAAACCCAAATGGCAACATCAGGATGCCGCAGTACGCCTACAGGCGCTGGAAAGTCTGGATCCGCAAAATACCGAACATAAAAACACCCTGCATGAGCTGGCCTTTAATGACGGCGCCGAAGCAGTGCGCAAGGCTGCGCTGCACCGCTTAAATGATTTTGCACTATGGTGGCAAGCCAGTAAGCAGGACGCTGCCGAGCGCCTAAAACTTTATGCCGAGCAACAGCTTATCCAGCAGTTGCTGACCGGTAAGGTGGCCGCAGGTTTAAAACAGAAATTTATCGAACAATGTCAGCGTAGCAGTATTCTGGAGCAACTAGCACTGCAGGATAGCGATGTCAGTTTGCGCTTTAGTTTGCTACAGCGCCTTGAGCGTCAGGATCTGGTGCTGCAAAGCCTGCAGGATGCCGATTTCCCGGTAGCGTTAAAAGCGCGCTTACTGACCGACATCCAGGATGAAAAGCAGCTCGATAAGCTGGCGAAGCAATTACCGGGTGAACTGGCTGAGCAGGCGGCACAACAACTGGCCAAGCTACAGGCAGATAAGCAGCGCCCGGTAAAACTGCGCAAAGAACTTACCTTGTTACTGGCCAAGTTAAATGCGCTTCGCGAGCGCACTAACCTGAGCGACGTGCCGGCACTGCAACAGCAACTGGCGACCGAATGGCAGCAGCTGGCTGCCGATCTGCCGTTGTTACCTGAGGCCGAAGCGGCACAGTATCAGGATAAGTTTCAGCAGTTAAACAGCAAGTTATCCGACTGGTTAGCACCCAAATTAGCCGAAATTGCAGCAAAGCAGCGGGAGGCTGAGCAGCAGGCTCAGGCTGCAGCCAGTTTTCAGCAGTTACATCAGGCGGTAACGGCATTACAGCAGCAAATCAGTGTACAACTGACTGCGCTATCCTCTCTGACGCCAGAACAGCTGTCATTGTTAGAAGCGGCGCACCGTGAACTGTTACAGGAGCTCTCTGCCGCCCCCCTGGCCGAAAGAGAGCAACAACAGCTTTCGGTACAACTGCAAAATCTGGCGCAGCAGCTTAGCGCCTTGCCGGCAGCTGCGGCAAAGTTGCAGCAACTAACGCTGTTAGTGTCAGAGTTTAGCGATATAGCACTGCCGCAAACCGCAACCGATTTGCCAGTGGCGGAGCACCATTATTCGCAGTTTAAAGCCAGCTGGCGGCAGCTGGAGCAGGGGCTGGGTTTACCTGTGCCACAGCCATTACTGGCCGAACGCCAGCAACTGCAGCAACGCTGGAAAGAGGCACTGACCGGCTTGCAGCAACAGCAACAACGCCAGTTACGGCAATTACGCAGCAAATGTGCAGAGTTTAAACGCTTGCACAGTGCCGGCCGTTATAAGGTCTTGTTTGGGCTCTATAAAGGTCTGACCGAGGATTATCAGCAGCTAGACACCAGCTTACAGCAGCAAGCCGAGCGGGATTTTAGCGAAGTTAGCGCACTGTATCAGGCGCTGAACGAGCTGCAGCAATATATTGCCACGCCGCGAAAACGCGAGATGCTACAACAGATGCAGCAACTCTCTGCTGAGCCGCTAACCGATGCCAAAGCGCGTGCTGAGCAGGTGAAGCTCAGCCGCGCTAACTGGAACTCGCTGGGTAAAGCCGATCCGGCGGAAGACGATAGCCTGAACCAGGCGTTTGACCTGGCCTGTGAAGCTGCCTTTGCCCCGTGTCGCGAGTTTTTTGCCAAGCAGGATGCCGAACGTGCTGCACACTTGGCGCAGCGGCAGCAAATTCTGACCGAACTGGCGTTATTGCTGCATACAGAGCTGCCGGAAAAAGCGCTGGAACAATCGCTGCGTCAGTTAACCCAACGCTGGCGTGAGGCCGGCGCGGTAAACCGGCAGGATTATCAGGCGTTACAGCAACAGTATCAGCAACTTACCCAGCAGTTAAAAGCCCGCTTAAACCAGGCACAGCAAACCCAGGCCGCAGCAAAACAGGCATTGATTGACGATGCCAAAGCCGCATTATTGCTAACCGATGCTGGCCAAACGGCGTCGGTGTTAAAAGAATTGCAGCAACGCTGGAAACAACTGGGTTTTGCCGGCAAGCAACAGGATCAGAGCTTATGGTTAGAGTTCCGCGCACTGTGCGATGGGTTCTTTAATCAACGTCAGGCCGAGCATCAGGCGCAGCAAGCCGCGCAGCAGCAGGCGTGGTCGGCCCTGCAACAGCAGTTGCAAGATATTACTCAGGCGCTGACTGCTGCCACAGACTTAAGCACGGTACAACAGCTGCAACAGCAATTGCAGCAGCTGAGCTTGCCGGATCTGGCCGAAGCCCGGGCCGCGCGTGAACAACTGGCCGCTGAATTAGCCAGTAAAGCCGCCGGTATGCGTCAGCAAAAGCACAAAGCCGAGTTAAACCAGTTATTCGAAGCGCTGGCTGCAGGCCAGTGGCGCCCAGAGCTGGTACCCGCCGGTTATCGTGATGCTTTACAGGGCGCAACACCGCCACTAAGCCGACGCGAACTAACGGTAGCCTTAGAGCTGTTAACCGGGCAGGGCGCAACTCAGGTTGAACCCGGCGAAAAACAGCAGGTGCAGTTAGCGCTGTTATCAATGAAGCATAACGGTGGTCAGCAGGTTAATGCCGAGCAATTACTGCAACACTGGTTGGCACACGGCCCGGTCGCTGCCAACGAACAACCGTTATTACAACGCGTCGCCGCACTGTTTTAACAGCATCACGACTCCGGTACGCCTGCCGTACCGGAGTCGACTCTGCGTTATCAAACCAAACACCGATCTTAACGCTACATCAGACCACGACTCCGGTACGCCCGCCGTACCGGAGTCGGTTCTGCGATAGTGGGCGCATCAAAGAACGCTCCGACAAGCGATTTTCTCGATATCGTCAAATATAACTATAAAGAATATAAGAGAGGAATTTGCAATTAGATTTGGCATATAAGGCGTGCTAATTTTGCGAAAACTTTAAATAAAAAAGGTGCTTAATATGCGCAAAATACTTATAGCGTTAACGGTTTCAATGTTTGCCAATACCGCAATCGCCAAACCGCTCTCCTTACTAAACGTATCCTACGATCCTACCCGTGAGTTTTATCAGGATTTTAATAAGGCCTTTGCCAGCCATTGGCAAAGTCAGAATTCGGCTCAGCCGCTGCGGCTTAATCAATCTCATGGTGGCTCAGGCAGGCAAGCTATTGCCGTGATCAACGGCATTGAGTCTGATGTGGTGACGTTAGCCCTGGCGCAAGACATTGATGCTATTGCTGAGGCAGGAAAAATCGCAAAGGATTGGCAAGCCCGGTTACCACATAATTCGGCGCCCTATACCTCCACCATTGTTTTTCTGGTTCGCAAAGGTAATCCGAAAAACATTAAAGATTGGGCGGATCTGACCAAAGAACATGTCAGCGTTATTACTCCCAATCCCAAAACCTCGGGTGGGGCGCGTTGGAACTATTTGGCAGCCTGGGGTTACGCCTTAGCGAAGAGTGGGAATGACGAAGCTTACGCCAAACAGTTTGTCACAGCACTGTTTCGCAATGTTGCGGTGCTCGATATTGGTGCTAGGGGGGCTGCAACCACTTTCCTGGACCGACAAATAGGCGATGTGTTGATCGCCTGGGAAAATGAAGCCTTACTCGCAATCAAAAAACTGGGCGCAGAGCAGGTTGAAATTGTGGTGCCAAGCATTTCAATCTTAGCCGAGCCATCCGTCGCTGTAGTCGATCAGGTGGTCGATAAAAAGGGCACCCGCGCTGCAGCAGAGGCTTATCTTGAGTTTCTTTATTCGCCAACCGGGCAGGAAATTGCCGCTAAGCATTTTTACCGGCCTCGCGACACGAATATTGCCGAAGAGTACTCAGCTCAATTCCCGGCATTAAATTTATTTACTATTGAAGACTTTGCCGGCTGGGAAGCAGCACATCAGAAACATTTTGCGCAAGGCGCCATCTTCGATCAGATCTACAGAAGATAAAAGGCACTGTACTAGCTCAGACTTGATCTGACAGTTACCAGTTTTTCACGGTGTCTGTCAGATTAGATTTGAGTCAGATTTTTCTGCACCCAAACCTGCTTTCCATCCAGCAAAGTATCCAT